>NZ_JACJFL010000015.1:0-90596 GCF_014164575.1 Pseudoalteromonas sp. SG41-1 | reverse complement strand
AGGTCAAAGGTCAAAGGTATTTTAAGGATAATATGTTTAAGCGTGTAGGTTGGGGGTTATTAATTCTAGTGCTAAGTGTACTTTCACTTGGCTATATTTTTCGCATGCCGATCACCTTGCATTTTGTTGCTCCTCCACTGCATCAAGCTGGAGTTGAACTGCATTGTTTGGATTGGTCGTTAACAACCAATCTGGATCTCCATGTACAGCGAGCATGTATTGGCTATCAAGGGCAGTTGCTTGAATTAGCTGATATTACGGCCAATACTCAAAACATCACGGTTAACCGTGCAAATTTAATACTGGTAAACCATGATTCTTCGACTGAGCCTAGTGTGGCTAAAAAGCTTGCTTTGGCGCTACCGCAAGCTCGCCCGTTGTTACACCTAAAACGTTTAGTGATCACTCAGTCTCAATTAAAAAAGCCACTTATTATCAGCATAAATGAGCCGATGTTAAATGAGTTTGTTGTTACTGGTGATGTAAAAGCTGAGGTTGACGTTAAAAATACCAAGCTGGCAGGAAATATTGAGCTTGATGAGCGACTACTTTCTACATTTAAGGCTGCGACTGTAAACTCGATTGCAGGACTTAATTTAACTAGCCAACATAGGTTCGTTTTTGATGGTATTGCACTCGATATAGACACTCAGTTAGGTGCTGATTTCACTTACGCCATTAATACCTGCTCGATGACAATTAAAAGTAGTGGCAAAGTCAGTAGTCACTATAACTTAAATTCAAAAACATTAACCCTAGATGCTCAGCAATTAGCAACAACACTCAATGGCAAAAATGAGTGTTTACAAAGTTTGGGTGGTGTTATCGATGATGATGCACAGCAGCAATTTGTTACTCGGCAAATACCGTTAAATTGGCGATTAGTTTTACCTAGTAAGATCATTGTGCAAGACACTCAATTGACATTAGATCAGCTAACATTGCAGGCAGGATCACAACTGCTAATGAATGTTAAACAGTTAGCGGTTGATATAAAGAATCCTTTAGAAACCCTATTGGCACAATTCGCGTTGTCGTTTTCGAGTGATGATATTGCATTATTAGATATAGCCGCGAGTGTTGTTAGCAGTGATATTGATGGTAACTATCAGTTAAAAGTGGCTACGCTGCCTGATTTTATCGATGTTGATGCGCAGCATATTAGTGCACAAGGGCATTTTTCAATAAATAGCATATTGGCTGCACAGCCTGCTCTCGAATTGTCAGCACAATTAGCGCTGGGGCAATTAAAAGTGCATGATATTGGCATTGATAATTACCAAGCAACTTTTAAGGCGAAGCTACAAAGTAATCAATACTTAACCGCTAGCTTATCGAGTCAGATTGATACTGTTAATATGAGGAGTATTAAACTATCTCAGCTGACGAATCAGCTAACTGCTGCAGGAAGTTTGTCAGCAGGGGAATTGTTTTTTGATTTAACCAGTGAAACAAAGTTAGCCAAGCTACAAACCGAAGAGTTACGACTTAACGACATTCGCATAAGCTCAACAGGTTTACAAAGTCGTGCCTTGCAAGCATCTCATCATATATATGTAGAAGGGATAGAGCTTGTAGCAATGCATAATATAACAAGCACAGCTCATCCATTTGAGGTGATAATTTCAGAGCAGTTAGTTACTAAGCTTAACCCACTGCTTCATCAATTTGTGCCGCTTGCAACCTTAACTGATGGTAAAGTCAGTGGCCGTATTGCTGGTGATATTAATCTGCAACAGGCCGATCTCTCTTTACAGGTAGTCGGTGTAAGTGGTTTATACACAGATTACCTTGCTAAGCATTTTAATACTCAATTTATAGGTCGTTATGATTCAGGGCAGCTTAATGTTGTGCCTTCTACATTTGAACTAAATGAATTACGAGCTGGTGCTGTGGTGAAGCAGCTAACAGGGTTTTGGCAAGTGCGGGCAAATGAACTTGCTGTTACGGAGCTTACAGGGAAGGTTATGGGAGGGCATTTTTTGCTGGATAAATATCGCCTTACAGAAGAGCCGCAACAAGCATTAGTTACATTTGACAATATAGATGCTAGCAAGGTCATTACCCTTGATGCTAAATCGGGTATTAGCTTAACTGGAAATGTAGCTGGACACTTGCCTGTTTACTTCACAAAAGCGGGTATTGAGGTTAAAGGTGGGCAGCTTGTTAATCAAGGTGCTGCTAAATTACTTATCACTGATAATGCAGCTTTTAATTCGGTAAAGGCTCAACAACAAGAGTTAGGGCCTATACTTGGCTTGCTTGAAAATTTAGATATTCAGAGTATTAAAAGTAGTGTTAACTTAAAACCTGACGGCTGGATGACCTTAGGCGTTAATTTGCAAGGGTATAATCAACAGCAAGCACAGCAAGTTAATTTTAACTATAATCATGAAGAAAACGTGTTCACACTATTACGAGCACTGCGCTTAAGTGATGAAATTACGCAAAAAGTTGAACAAGAGTATTCAACAAGAGGAAGTAATAATGACTAAATGGTTAGTTATATTGACCGCATTGGGATTACTCAGTGCATGTACGCATCGTGTTGAGGTGGCCGCCAAGGAGCCTATAACAATTAACTTAAATGTTAAGGTCGATCATGAAATCCGCGTAAAAGTTGATAAAGAACTCGACAGTTTATTTAGTGATGACAGCGAATTATTTTAAGGAGCAAGTATGAATATAGTAAAAAATAAAAAACTAAGCATTGTCACTTTATTAAGTGCGGTGTGTTTGTCGTTTTCGGCTTGGGCCATTTCGTTAGATGATGCAAAAAATCAAGGGCTAGTAGGTGAGGATAGCTCGGGCTATTTAGGGCTTGTGGTGCAAAATGCAGAGGCAAAAGCGGTGGTTGATGAAATTAATGCAAAACGTAAAGCACAATATTTAAAGCTCGCTAAAAAGAACAACTTGTCGCTTTCTCAAGTAGAAGCGCTGGCAGCTGCTAAAACGATTGAGAAAACCCAATCGGGTCACTTTGTTGAAGTGAACGGAGAATGGGTTAAAAAGTAACATTCCTTTTTGCTAAAAGCTGAGTGACTAAGCGCTCGGCTTTTTGCATCCAGCAAGTAATTGTTGCCAAAAGTCGATGCCTTTTCGGCGAGCTAAATTGATGTTGTGATCTGGAATTGATTCAGGTTCATTATAATCATCAAGTGCTGCACTCATACTAGCCTCACGAATTAGATGTAAGGTAGGAAAAGGCGCGCGGTTAGTGTAATTTGCTGCATCATTGTCATCACTATCGGCAAACACATAGTCAGGATGAAAGTTGGCTATTTGATATTTACCTTCAAAGCCTTGGGCAACTAATAGCGCATTGGCTAAATCCACTAAATCTAAAAATTCCTCAAAGTCAGTAAAGCCTTGTTCAAACATCAATAATGTAGTCTCTCGAGTCGGTTGTTGATCAAGTTCAATACATTGTTCGATCATCTCCATCACAGCATCATCAATGCTGGTTGCTTGGCTAGTTTGATAATGAATGCAATTATTTTCAACTTCTTTACGGGCAAAGGGGCAAAAGTTATATTTAACAATGACATTAGCTACCCATAAGCGGGTTTGTTGTTCTGGTAAGGTTAATTTTGTTTGTTCAGTCATTGTGTGGCTCTAAAAATTTATTAATGATGGTGATCGTTTTCGCGATGGCGCCTTGGTTGTTAGCAACACATTGTGCTGCCTGTAGACCTAGCTGCTGGCAAAACGCTGGTTGCTGATGAAGCTCGTATAGTTGCTCCGCTAACTTCTTTGTATCGCTTACTTGTATACACCCACCTGATGCAATCAGTTCAGGGTAAACATGGTTGAAATTATAGGTATGCGGGCCTGTTAAAACACCGACAGAAAATGCCGCTGACTCGAGAGGGTTATGCCCGCCACGTGCAATTAAACTGCCGCCAATATAATTGATGTTGGCCATACCATATAAACATTGCAATTCACCTAAAGTATCAGCAAGGAGTACTTGCTCGCTTTGATAGTTATTTTTACTGCGGCGGCTAAAGCTCAATGGTGAGTCTTCAAGCAATGTGGCGACCTTATCAAATTGTTCTGGGTGGCGCGGCGCAATAACTAGCAGTGCATCTGGAATCTGTTTTAGCAGCTGCTGCTGAGCAGCTAATATCAGCTCATGCTCATTAGGGTGCGTGGAACCGGCAACCCAGATAAAACGCTGATTATTGTATTGGCTTTTTAGGGTGTCGACTTTGTCTAACTGCTCGCTAGTTGGCTTTATATCAAATTTAATTGAGCCAGTAATATGCACTTTTTGCTCATTGAGGCCAAGCTCAATAAAGCGTTTAGCGTCTTCATGATTATGACTAGCTAAAGCGGTAATTGATTGCATTATAACCTTAGTTAATGGCGCTACTTTTTGATAACCCTGTTGTGATTTTGCTGAAAGCCGCGCATTGAGTACCAGTACAGGAATATTCTGTTGTTTGCACTGCGCCATAAGATTAGGCCAAAGTTCGGTTTCTAAAATACACATTAACGTGGGTTTAACACGCTTTAAAAAGCGCGCTGTAGCACAAGGGTAATCAATAGGTAAATAGACGCACTGTACCGAGTCTTTAAAATTATTATGTATTTGTTCACGGCCTGTAGGGGTATTACAGGTTATCATAAATGAGTTACTTGGCTGCTGGTATTGTAGCTCTTTAAGCAAAGGCGTTGCAGCAAGTACTTCACCAACTGAAGCGCAATGGATCACAATTAGATCATCTTTTAATACTGTACTTTCTTGTGAGATGTTTTTTACTGTAATGAAGCCAAATCGTTCAGCAAAGTGCGCGCGATAACCTGCGTTCTTTTTACCTCTAAGTATATATAAATAAAAGGTTATGAGAGGACTTAGCAAATAAAGAATCAGTGAATAAAAAAAGCGTGCCATTTTTCAGCCTCGAATTATAAACACTAATGATAACGCGGATACACTTTAAGCAAAATGCGAAATTGTTAAAAAGCGTTAGAATAGAGAGTTTTGGGTGTTTAGTTACGGCTAATTTGGTAATATTTGCGTCCCTTAATGAAAAATATAGTCGTTATGAAATTCAAATTGATAAAAGCCGTGGTATTAACCAGTTTTATGAGTTGCGCATTGCCTTCACTTGCAA
Organism: Pseudoalteromonas sp. SG41-1; assembly: GCF_014164575.1. Classification (NCBI taxonomy): domain Bacteria; kingdom Pseudomonadati; phylum Pseudomonadota; class Gammaproteobacteria; order Alteromonadales; family Pseudoalteromonadaceae; genus Pseudoalteromonas; species Pseudoalteromonas sp. SG41-1. The sequence goes on along the minus strand of NZ_JACJFL010000015.1, from coordinate 85,476 downwards.
CACCAACTGCTTACTTACCAATTGGCATGGATGCACAGCTTGATCATCAACTCGATACGTTATTTGCATTGACGTCAGGCACACCGATGACAAAGCCTTATCGCCTAAAGAAAGTTGAAGCGGCACTTACTAAATTGCAAAATGCACAGCCAAGTTTAGTCGCGGAAATACGTGCTAAAATTAAGCCTTATCAAGGCAGCGATAATATTACTCGAGTAGGTGTTAAGGTGCGTGCTGATGGCAGCAATGCAACCAAACTTGCCAATCAACGTGGTTTGAGCTCTGATGAGTGGGGGCAAGTATTCTTTGAGGGTATTTGGCGTCCTAATGACTATACCTTGATGCAAGTAGGTGTCGATTATCGCGCGAAGCAAAATAAATTTATTAATTATAATAGTTTTGTCAGCTTTGCTGGCGATGACTTGCAGTTAAATATTGGTTACAAAGAGCATTGGTTTTCGCCGTTCAAACAATCAGCTCAGATTGTTTCTACTAATGCCCGTACCTCGCCATCTATTTCATTAGGGATGGTGGCACCAGCTCATAATTGGTGGAACTTTGATTTTGAGCTTTACTATTCTGAGCTTGAGCATGTTGAAAAAGGCATATTATATCAAAATGAATTACATGATGGCACACCTCGTTTAGCTGGCACACATATTAGTTTAGAGCCTGTAGAGGGTTGGAAAATCGGCATTAATCGTATGATGCAATTTGGTGGTGGGCCTCGCGATGTTGGCTTTAGCGATGTAGTTAAAGCATTTTTTGATCCGGCTGGAAATGATAATAGCGAACTTGCTGGAGGTCCTGATAATGAGCTTGGCGACCAGTTTGCTTCAATAACAAGTGTTGTGAACTTTAATTGGGGAATACCAACAGAGCTTTATTTTGAGTATGGTGGTGAAGATACTAAAGAGCACCAAAACTACCAATTTGGTAATATTGTATATAGCTATGGGGTATTTTTACCTCAATTAACTAATGGTTTATCACTTCGCTATGAATATACTAACATGCATAGTCTTTGGTATAAGAATTACATATACCCGACGTTTGGTAATACTAATGATGGTTATGTAGTAGGGCATTATGCTGCCGATCAGCGTTATTTCGGTGATGGTGTGCCGTCGAACATTCATAGTATAGAAGCCGCTTATGCTGCCACCACAGGTTCATTTTGGCGTGCAAAATTTACTTTAATTGATAATGAAAGCGGCTATATTAATGATTATGGTAATGAGAGTGCGCATTACGAGCAAGGCATTGAATTACAAATTAGTAACAACCGAAAGTGGCAAGAATATAATATTGAAACAACTTTAACTTACGGCGAAGATGTATTTGGTGATAACTATACGTGGTTGTCAGTGGCACTTTTTTGGTAGTAGCTAGTCAGACTAATTTTGAGAGGATTACCCATGTCTAATATTGATTCTGTAGCGAGCAGCTACCTTGAAAGTTTAACCCGTCACCAAGTATTGTTTGAAACGATGGAAACATATCACCCTCAAGTAATGCAATTGCTTGAAGTTTGCCACAGTACTTTGCAAGCTGGTGGAAAAGTAGTTTGGTTTGGTAATGGTGGCAGCGCAGCAGATGCTCAGCATTTAGCAGCAGAGTTCGTCGTACGCTACAAATTAGAACGTGGCCCATTAGCATCTATGGCGCTAACAACCGACACTTCCATCTTAACTGCGCATAGTAATGACTATCACTTTGACACAGTTTTTGAGCGTCAAGTTCTTGCGTTATGTAAGCCTGAGGATTTAGTGATTGGTTTAACTACCTCTGGTACTAGCGCTAATATTAATTTAGCGTTAGCTGCTGCAAATGAAATAGGTGCTTATACAGTTGCATTTACAGGCCGCGATGGCGGTAAAGTAAAAGATATCGCTAAATTATCCATTATTATTAAAGATGACGAAACCGCACGTATTCAAGAAGCACATATGTTTATTGGTCATTGGTTATGTGAAGCCATTGATATGGTTGTAGCGGGGCAGAGTTAATGGATTTAGCGTTATTAAAAAAACTGTCTAACGCTAAAATATTAGTGGTTGGGGATGTGATGCTTGACCGTTATTGGCATGGTGATTCAGGGCGCATATCGCCAGAAGCACCTGTGCCTATAGTTAAAGTAAGTAAATTTGAAGATAAAGCCGGTGGCGCCGCAAACGTGGCAAAAAATATTGCCCGTTTAGATGGTAAAGTTGGCTTGTTGGGTTTAATTGGTGAAGATGAAAGCGGCCAAATATTAGAGCGAATTCTTGCTGATGAACGTATAGATTCACAATTAGTCAGTGTTTGTGATTTGCCAACTATTTCAAAAATGCGTGTGATTAGCCGTCATCAACAAGTCGTTAGACTTGACTTAGAAGAGATGTTTACTGAGCAACACAGTCAACTACTTTTAAACCGTCTGGAATTAGTATTAGATGAGTACGACTTTGTCTTGTTCTCAGATTATAACAAAGGCTCATTAAGCTTGATCCAGCAAATGATAAAACTTGCTAAAGGTGCTGGAAAAACAGTTCTAATTGATCCTAAATCCTCAGACTTAAACTTATATCGCGGTGCTGATTTTATTACTCCTAACTTGAATGAATTCAAGCTTGCCGGTGGTAAAACAGATTCGGAACAGCATTTAGCAGACAGTGCTCGAGCACTGATCAGCAATGCAGGGATCGCGGCCATGCTATTGACTCGCTCAGAGCAAGGTATGTCACTTATTAGTGCCGATGAAAAACACGATTTTGCAGCGCAACAGCTTGAAGTCAGTGATGTTACTGGCGCTGGTGATACTGTTATTGCAACTCTGGCGGTGATGTTAGGTGCAGGAATGCAGCCTAAAGATGCTGTGGAAATTGCTAACCTTGCGGCTGGAATTGCAGTGAGTAAATTAGGGGCAGCCACGGTATCGCCTGAAGAGTTAAGTCGTAAGTTAGGTCAATACTTACAAAAAACCGGCGAGCATTATCAAACCCCATTTGATGATGTGCTTCAGCATATTGAGTTTGCAAAGCAAAATGGTGAAACTATCGTGTTCACCAATGGTTGTTTTGACATTTTACATGCTGGGCATGTGCGTTACTTAGCACAAGCCAAAGCACGTGGAGATCGTCTAGTCGTCGGTTTAAATAATGATGAATCAATAACGCGTTTAAAAGGTCCTGAGCGCCCTATTAACCCGCTTGATGAGCGTGCTATGGTGCTGAGCGCTTTGGCATCAGTTGATTGGGTAATTCCATTTGGTGCAGTTGAAGAAAACGATACACCCGCTAAATTAATTGAGCTGATCAGTCCTGATATCTTAGTAAAGGGTGGAGATTACACTGTTGAACAAATTGCAGGCGCTGATCATGTACTTCGCCATGGCGGAAAAGTTGAAGTACTTGAGTTTTTAAATGGCTGCTCTACGTCAAAAGTGATCAGTAAAATAAAGGCTTAACGGCTATATTTTAAGAGTGGACTGGTATGCTGTGTGTAACTGCTGCCAGTCTGTAGTTTGCCAATGCATTACTTTATTTCGGCCTTGCTCTTTATGAAACGAACGAGCAAGGCGGGTCATATTAGCTTGTTGCCAATTACTGGCGGGGAGTTTTAGTTCACCGCGGTCAAAGTCAATAATGTATATCTCGCCCGTTTCATCAAATAGAATGTTGTTAATATTCAAATCAGCGTGATACACCCCATGATTATGAAAATCCGCAATCGTGTGTGCTACTTTAATTAACTCTTGTGCGCTAAAGGGACGTTGTTTTAATATATCAAGCACACTTTGTGCGCCTGCAACAGCTTGAGTAATTATATCGCCACGGTAAATTAAGCCAGCTTGCGATATTTTAGCTGCAATCGGCTTTGGTACATTTAGACCTAATTCGCACAGTTTCATCATTAATGAAAACTCTTGGTAAACACGGGTTTTTTCCAGTCCAAAAAACACATATTGATCACTTAGCACTTTACCCACTAAACCGCCACGCCAATAATGCCTGAGCACTGCTGTTAGCCCGTTATGGCAGAAAAACCATGCAGTTGCGCGACCTTTTTTGGCGCCGACAATTTTTCCTTGCTGCTGCCAATATTCATTATCAAACCAATTTAAGCTAATTTCGGCACTATGCTCAGGATGGCTTAAAATAATGTGTTCATTGATGGTTTGCTGGTTAAACATGGCGTACTTATTTTATTGCAGGTGATAGTGCTATCTTAACCTGTTTTAAAGCCGAGCATAAGTGCTTGCAATAGTGGGTGGTTAATTTAAGATCATGATAATTATCCAGCATAAAGCAAAGGACACCTGTGACTGACTCAACCACCTATTCAGATATTTGTATTTTAAGACTCTCAGCAATTGGTGATGTTTGCCATGGCGTATCTGCAGTGCAGGCAATTCAAAAAGCGCACCCCAATGCAAAAGTTACCTGGGTGGTCGGCAAAATTGAAGCCATGTTACTAGCTGATTTACCCGGTGTTGAGCTGGTGGTGTTTGATAAAAAACAAGGCAAAGCAGCCTATCAGCAATTAAAACAACAATTTAAAGGGCGTAAGTTTGATGTGTTGCTGCATATGCAAGTGGCACTTCGAGCTAACTTAGTGGCGCGTTGTATTCCTGCAAAAGTTAAAATTGGTTTTGATTGGGCGCGCTCAAAAGAATTGCATAGCTTGTTTATTAACCAGCGCATTGCACCACAGCAGCAGGCTCATGTGTTAGAAGGCTTTAAAGGCTTTGCGCAGGCGATAGGTGTACCTGATTATCAACCAAACTGGCAAATGCCAGTCAGCGAACATGATCAAAGTAATGCTGATGAATTACTTGGTACGGAGCGATTAGAGGGGCGAATTTTTGTGATTTCTCCAGCTGCCAGTAAAAAAGAACGCAATTGGCTGGCTGAACGCTATGCTAAGCTTGCAGAACATGCCTACAAGCAAGGGTTTCATGTGGTGATTACGGGTGGCCCGACAGAGCTTGAAGTGACGCTCAGTGATGACATTATTGCAGCCACTACAACGCCAATCCTTAATTTAGTGGGTAAAACCAAACTCAAAGAGTTGCTTTGCGTACTTAAACGAGCTGCATTGGTATTAGCACCTGATACAGGCCCTGCTCATATGGCCGTCACCGTAGGCACTCCCGTTATTGGTTTATATGCCCACTCAAACCCGAAACGCACTGGACCCTATTTATATCAAAATTACGTGGTTGAGGTATATCACCAAAACTTACTCAAGCAAACTGGTAAAACCGCTGAGCGATTACCTTGGGGTACGCGGGTTAAAGGCAGTGATCTAATGAGCCAAATAAGTGTTGATGAAGTAGCTTTGATGTTTGACCTTGTGGTTGAGAAAGAGCAATTATGAGCAATATCAATAAAGCCTTATTTTTAGACCGTGATGGCGTGGTTAATATCGATCATGGTTATGTTTATGAGTCGGATAAATTTGAATTTGTGCCAGGCGTATTTACTGCATGTAAGGCGTTTGCTGATGCAGGCTATAAACTGATCATAGTGACTAATCAATCTGGTATTGGCCGTGGTTACTATTCAGAGGCGGATTTTCACGCTCTAACACAGTGGATGATAGCCCAATTTGCTGCGCATCAAGTAAAGGTGACAGATGTTTACTTTTGCCCACACCACCCGAAAAAAGCATTACCCGAATACCTCAAAGAGTGTGATTGTCGTAAACCAGCTCCGGGCATGTTACTGCAAGGCATCGCTGATCATCATATCAATCCAGCTGGCAGCATTATGGTTGGAGACAAACTAAGCGACATGCAAGCGGCAAGTAAAGCGGTTATTGGCACTCGGGTGCTTGTACGATCCGGGCAGGAGTTTGATGCGGTAGCCATCGACTCGGCAGATCATGTTTGTGATTCGTTAGCAGACTTACCCTCAATACTGCTATAGCTCAATGTAAACTGGCAGCATAAGTTGTCAGTTCCTTATTTCTGCGATGAACTACAAACAGTGCATTTGTTTGACTAAACTTTTACAATAGCCACAAAGATGAGCCGTGTTAACTTAAGTACGCTCACCCCGTTCAATAATTTGGAGATTACAGATGAGAGCATCTGCGTTTTTTACTCAGCTTCAGCAGCAAATTGAAGATGTAAAAGCCGAAGGCTTATATAAAAATGAGCGTATTATTACTTCGCAGCAGCAAGCACAAATTCAAGTTGCTTCTGGTGATAAAGTTATTAACTTCTGTGCAAATAATTACTTAGGTTTAGCGAATAGCCCTGAGCTGATCCAGGCTGCACAAAACGGCTTAAATGACCATGGCTTTGGTGTTGCGTCAGTACGGTTTATTTGTGGTACACAAGACATTCATAAAACATTAGAGAAGAAGATCAGTGAATTTTTAGAAACTGAAGACACGATTTTATATTCATCATGTTTTGATGCCAATACCGGTTTATTTGAAACAATTTTAGGCGCTGATGATGCGATTATCTCTGATTCGTTAAATCATGCTTCTATCATTGATGGCGTTCGTTTATGTAAAGCAAAGCGCTTCCGTTATGCAAATAATGATATGGCAGATCTTGAAAAGCAATTGATTGCTGCCGATGAAGCGGGTGCAAAAACAAAATTAATCGCCACCGATGGTGTGTTCTCAATGGATGGGGTTATTTGTAATCTTGAAGCGGTCTGTGACCTTGCTGATAAATACAATGCACTTGTTATGGTTGATGACTCTCATGCCGTTGGCTTTGTCGGTGAAAACGGCAAAGGCACACCTGAGTACTGCAACGTGCTAGACCGTGTTGATATTATTACCGGCACTTTAGGTAAGGCGCTTGGCGGTGCATCGGGTGGTTATACATCAGGTAAAAAAGAAATAGTTGAATGGTTACGCCAGCGCTCTCGCCCATATTTATTCTCAAACTCATTAGCGCCTTCAATCGTTACAGCATCAATCAAAGTATTAGAAATGCTCGAAAATGGCAGTGAATTGCGTGCTAAGTTATGGTCAAACGCTAAATACTTCCGTGAGCAAATGGAAGCGGCTGGATTTACCTGTGCGGGTAAAGATCACGCGATTATTCCAGTAATGTTAGGTGATGCTAAAGTTGCGTCGGCAATGGCTGATAAGTTATTAGCAGAAGGCATTTACGTCACTGGTTTTTCATTCCCAGTGGTGCCAAAAGGCCAAGCGCGTATTCGTACACAAATTTCTGCTGCGCACAGAATTGAGCAATTAGATACCGCAATTGACGCCTTTACCCGTATTGGTAAAGAAATGGGCATTATCTAAGTAATTTATTTTAAACCGTTGCCTTCGCAGCGGTTTTTTATTGAGTGTGATTCATGAAAGCATTATCTAAATTAAAAGCAGAACCAGGTATTTGGATGACGGATGCGCCAAAACCTGAAGTTGGGCATAACGATTTATTAATCAAAATTCGTAAAACCGCTATTTGTGGTACTGACGTACATATTTATAAGTGGGATGAGTGGGCGCAAAACACCATTCCTACGCCTATGGTAGTAGGTCATGAATATGTCGGTGAAGTGGTTGATATGGGTCAAGAAGTTCGCGGTTTTAGTGTTGGTGACCGAGTATCGGGCGAAGGGCATATTACCTGTGGCCATTGTCGTAACTGTCGCGCTGGGCGTGTTCATTTATGCCGTAACACCACTGGTGTAGGTGTTAACCGCGAGGGGGCTTTTGCCGAGTATTTAGTGATCCCAGCGTTTAATGCATTTAAAATTCCAGACAATATCAGTGATGAGTTAGCTTCTATTTTTGACCCATTCGGTAATGCAGTACACACAGCACTGTCATTCGATTTAGTGGGTGAAGATGTCTTGATCACAGGTGCAGGCCCAATTGGTATTATGGCTGCTGCAGTTGCAAAACATGTTGGCGCACGTCATGTAGTGATCACCGATGTCAATGAATACCGATTAGACCTTGCGCGTAAAATGGGCGCAACGCGTGCAGTTAATGTGGCTAATGAAAAGCTTGAAGATATTATTAAAGAGCTTGGTATGACAGAAGGCTTTGATATTGGTCTAGAAATGTCAGGCGTACCGGTTGCATTTAATAGCATGTTAAATAACATGAATCACGGTGGTAAAATTGCCATGCTAGGTATTCCACCATCTGATATGGCGGTTGATTGGAACCAAGTGATTTTTAAAGGCTTAGTGATCAAAGGGATTTATGGCCGTGAAATGTTTGAGACCTGGTACAAAATGGCCAGTCTTATTCAGTCAGGGCTCGATCTAAACCCAATCATCACTCATCAATATTCAATAGATGACTTCCAAGCTGGCTTTGATATGATGATTTCAGGCCAATCGGGGAAAGTAATTCTTAACTGGAATTAATTATCCACTTGTTAAGAGAATTAAAGGCGGCATTTGTCGCCTTTTTTGTAATTATAAGAGAGTACTATGGCATTTAAGCATATTTCAATTACCGAAACTCAAGCACTACTTAATAAAGATGATGTCGTGATTGCTGATATTCGCGATCCTAATTCGTATCAAGCAGGGCATATTCCGGGTTCAGAGCATTTATCAAATGCCAATATTGGCGAATTTATGATGAACAAAGAGTTTGATCAGCCAATTATTATTGTTTGTTATCATGGTATGAGCTCACAAGGCGCAGCCAGCTACTTAGCTGAGCAAGGCTTTGAAGATGTATACAGTATGGATGGTGGTTTTACCCAGTGGGAAACCCAATTGCCGGAGCAAGTGGAACGATGATCGAACTGGGTAGTATAAATAATCCACGTGCAGCACAAGGCTTTATTGATTATATAAAAAGCCAAGGCTTACAGGGCGAGCTTCGATCGCAAGATGGAAAAACGGTAATTATTTGTGTTGCCCCAGAGCATTTCCATCAAGCTCAGCCATTATGGCAAGCGTTTGTAGAAAACCCCAATCATGCCCGTTATCAAGAGGCATCTTGGCAAGTAGGAAGTACGCAGTCACCGTTGAGCTATCAAGGCCAAGAATTAAATTTAAAAGCACGCTTTAAAGCATTGAGCTGGTTAAACCAAACGGTCACTTTATTATGTGTAGGTATTTACATTGCCTTCTTACTCGGTGGCTTTGAGTCAATTTATAGCGTATTACAGTTTAAACCCGATCAACCATTAACTTGGCTTACACCTGCAATTGTGCATTTTACTGCTGTGCACTTAGTGTTTAATATTATGTGGTGGATCATGCTAGGCGATGGTATTGAAAAGCTCAGTGGTAAAAGTACTTTAGTAGGTCTTTTTTTAGTGACCGCGCTATTTAGTAATTGGGCTGAGTTTATTATGGTTGGCCCTAACTTTGGCGGCTTAAGTGGCGTTGTTTATGGTTTACTTGGGTTTTGTTGGATCCATCGGGCATTGAACCCGCAACAACCGGCTTTAGTAACTAATGGTATTATTGGTTTTATGCTGATTTGGCTGGTACTAGGCTTTGCTGACATGTTGTTTGTAAGTATGGCTAACTGGGCGCACTTAGGTGGGCTATTAAGCGGTATGGCTTACGCGTTTACCGCTCAATTGTTTACTAAAAAAACAGCTTAAGATACTCAGTTATATAAGTACTTAGTGATATAAATATTTAGTAAATAATACTTCGCGAATGATCTCTTGCCCTGTTTCTTGTTTTAACAGGGTTTTGAGTTTTTCGGCACAACGCTTTCTGATCTCTTCACGGCCGGTGAGTGATTTAATTTTTTCTTCAGGCTCTTTTGATAAAATTTCTACCAATGCATCTCTAAGTAACGGGGTGTGATGCTCAACAATAGCAATGTTTGACATATCACTGAGCATTAAATCTACAGTAATACGCACATAACCTAACTTTTTATTACTCTGACCAATATAGTTGGTAATGATATCGGGTTCGAAACCAAAGTAGCCCACAGTTGATTCAGCTTTGCTTGCAAAGCTGCTAAACAAGCTAATAAAGAAAGTGCTAATTAATATGCCAGCGTAAAGCGTTTTTTTCATATTCAGTAGAGAGCCCTGTAATTAATTGTTATTAGTCTATACGTAATAATGGCTAAGATACAGGCTGATGCAGCTATTATATTCATTAATCATCACTTTTTCCCCGACGCGGGCAGTGGTATCATTTAAAGGGTTATTATTAAATAGAGTTATCGTGATCACATTTCCTGTTTCTGTAACTGCGGATTGGCAGTTAGGTACATCAATCAATTCTTTGTCTTGTAACGAGCAAGACTGGCTACTTGAGCCCAACTCACTGACGGCTAAATTAAAAACACAGTGTGTTGAATTCTCTGTAAAAGTGCTTAGTGAGAAAGAGTTTGAATTGAGTATTTCACAACAACAATTATTAGATTGTTCACAACGTATTGGTATTAATCGTGAGGTTTTGTTGCTTTGTGATGGCATCCCTATGGTATACGCACAAAGCTGGCTGCCTGCCACCGATGATATGCAACAACAGCAATTATTGGCACTGGGTAATCGGCCTTTAGGTGATGTTATTTTTCAACATCCGGACTTAAAACGTACCGAAATTGAAATAGCGCGTTTTGATTGTCAGCACCCAGTACAGCAACTTGTTAGCCAATACTCTGTAGTTGTAAAACCCTTGTGGGGGCGTCGCAGTATGTTTTCGTTGGCGCAAAGCCGTTTTTTAGTAGCTGAAATATTTTTACCAGAGGCTTATCTATATCTATGAAATTTGCCGCCTTGCACATTGCTCATATACCGTATTATAAGCAGTTAATGCGCACCGATAAGCCTATCGGTACTTTATTGCTATTGTGGCCTACATATTGGGCATTGTGGCTTGCAAGTGATGGTATGCCAAGCCTACTTAATTTTGTGGTATTTAGCTTTGGTGTATTTGTTATGCGCAGCGCAGGTTGTGTTATTAATGATTACGCAGATCGTAAAATTGATGGCGCGGTAAAACGCACAGCACAAAGACCCTTAGCTTCTGGCTTGGTGAGTAGTGGCGAAGCATTAAGCTTATTTTTGTTGCTTATCATAATTGCTTTCATACTGGTGTTGTTACTCAGTTGGCAAACCATATTATTGTCAGTCGGGGCATTGCTATTGGCATTTAGCTACCCATTTATGAAACGTTACACTAATCTACCGCAAATAGTGCTAGGTGCAGCTTTTGGTTGGGCTATTCCGATGGCTTTTATGGCTGCAACAGGTACTATCCCACTGCTTGGCTGGTTGTTATTTATCGCTAATATTGCGTGGACTACGGCCTACGATACTATGTATGCCATGGTAGACAGAGATGATGATTTGAAAATTGGCGTAAAGTCTACAGCGATATTGTTTGGTAGTGCCGATCGAATCATTATTTTTGCGCTAAATGGTGTATTTATAGGTTTGTTGGCTTTAATTGGTTATACGAGTCAATTAGCAATGCCGTATTGGCTTGGTCTATGTGTGGCATGTGGCTTTTTGGTTTACCAACAATTTCTAATTCATAGTCGTAATAGAGAGCATTGTTTTAAAGCTTTTTTAAATAACCATTATGTCGGTATGGTCGTTTTTATTGGCTTAGTGGCGTCCTTGCCATTTAATCTATAGTGTTAGCGAGGTGGATCAATGACGCCACTGATTGAAGTGTTTTTCCTAAACCAACCCGCAACTGAATAGCGATTATCAATTGTCGGCAGTACTTCATGCATAAAGCGTTCGCTTTCAAACATTACGAACGTACCAGCTTTAGGCTGAATAGTGATTTCAACGTCTTTACTTTTAGGTTTGTAAATCACTAACTCACCACCAGATTGCACTGTATTTAAGTAAAATACAGTAGTAAATACACGGTTCGATCGCCCTTTAAATGCGTCGTAATGCTTTTTATAAAAGTCGCCATGCTGGTATTTCGCATAGTGACACTCATAATCAAATAAACCCAAAAAGAAATAACGATTCAAATTTACTCTAATATCTTCTAGCGCATTTTGATAATCAATTTGAGCTTGGCTACTACCATCAAACCAAAAGGTCTTGTCGGTGCGTATACTCTTGTCTATTTGTAAATCCTGCTGACGGCCAATTCCTGCTGATTTAAAATTGGGGTTGATACAATAACAATCTTCTATCAACGCGTTAGTCAGTGTTTCATCAAACATATTTTCGATCACGGCGTAGCCATGAGTTTCTATGTCAGTTAAATAACGTCCAGGGATCAGGTTAAGGCTCATTAATTGTACTATATAGCAGGGAAGGCGCGTAGTTTAGCTTAAAATGATGCAAAGGTACTACTGAAGATTTAGAAACCAAGCCAGAGTTCTGCTTTAGGCTTGGTTTTCATGCTGTTACTTAAGAATTAATTGATAACGCTGTCTTTTCTATTAATGACAGGAGCTGGTTTATTGGGTCGTCAGCAGTAACTTGCTGGCTGGTTTGTACAATCAATTGCTCATGAGCTAAGTTCTTATTGGTTTTTAACTGGAGCAGATTATTATTCTCTGCGACCGAACTTGCATGTTCAATACTGCTAATTGCAACATGGTTTGATTTACACAACCCGTCCATTACTTGCTCAATACTGCCAACTTTTATACTGCTGCTCTTGTTCAAACTATCGACAGCCTCATTCAGCATAGCTTGAATTTGTTTTGATTGTGAAAAACAACTATACATAGGGTAATCGTTTAAATCTTGTTTGCAAAGATTGTTCTTATTCGCAAGAGGATGACTTTTTGCAACGAATAAAATAAGTTGATCAGGTAAGTGTATGTCATTGCCAATACTATTAACTGCTTGCGAACAAACGCTAATATCAATTTCACCTAACTGTAGCTTACGCACCAACTCACTTTGTTCTTGTAGTTGCATTTCAATTTTTACATGAGGGTATTGTGCTAGAAATTGGCCACATGAAATAGGCACTATTGCACTTGCATGATTGGTATAGCCAATTACCAATTTCTCATTGGCGCAGCCATTAATTGATTGGAATAAACGCTTTTTAGTTTCTTCGAGCTTGCTTAAAGTGTCTTGTGCGTACTCTAAAAACAGCTCACCTTCAGTTGTTAGTTTCACTGAGCGGGTCGAGCGTTTAACTAATTCATAGCCAACTTCGTCCTCTAAGGTTTGAATGCTGCGAGTCAATGCTGAGGTGCTAATTTTGGTTGTTTCGGCCGCTTGGCGAAAATGTCGTAGCTGACCTAAAGCCACAAATTGCTCTAATTGTTCAAATCTCACTTTTATAGTCCTTTGTATAAGTAAGCCGCACTACTGGCGAACATAATTGATATTAATTTAATGGATAGTAATCCATTGTACCCAATTTGAAAAGTGTATTTCACATAATTTTTACAACTATCAGTTAGGGTAACGCTCTTTTATCTCCAAAAAAAGTGCTAAATTGTTAAGAAATATGTCCACAAGTTTAGGTTCAAACTGTTTGCCACTCTGCTCCTTGAGCAAATCGAGCACCTCTTCAAGTGGCCAAGCTTTTTTGTAGCAACGATCACTGCCAAGGGCATCAAAAACATCCGCTAGAGCTGTAATACGGCCAACAATATGAATATCTTTACCTGCAAGTTGATTTGGGTAGCCAGAGCCGTCCCATTTTTCATGATGTGTATACGCAATGATTGAACCACACTTTAAGATTTCATTATTCGAACTCTTCAGAATATCATAACCAACTTCGGCGTGAGTTTGCATAATGGCCCACTCTTGATCATCCAGCTTACCGGGTTTATTGAGAATATGATCTGGAATACTTATTTTTCCAATATCGTGTAAGGGTGAGGCGAGTTTTATCACTTCACACTCAAAGTTATTTAAGCCATATAACTTACCTAACAGTTCACTATAGTGCGCAACTCTTTTAACATGTGAACCGGTTTCTTTTGAACGTTTTTCAACGGCTTCACCGAGAATATATGATAGCTCTTTTTGCGAATCCTTCATCATTTCGCGTAATTTCAGGTTATCGTAAGCCAGAGCAATATTGTTGGCAAAAAACTCCAAAAGTTGATAATCGGTGGTTCCTAATAACGAGCCTTTACGTACATACAGCATTGTTTCGAGGCCTGCCTGAGTTGGAAAATAGCCAATGTAGTCATGCATGGTTTTTTGGGATGATTTGCGATTGTGTGCCTCAACAAATAATTGCTTTACATCTTCGGGGATCATATTGGCATTAGGTTCAGGCTCAACACCAGAGGCTGCCAGTAGCTTAAAATCAGTGGCAGGAGATGTTTGTTGGTTAACAGCTGCTGCACAATAAATTTCAGTGTCATCTAAGCCCATAACATTGGTTACATGGGATAAAATTGTTGATGCAAATTCATGGACACTATCACATTTTAAAAATGAGCTAGAAGCGTTGATTATTTTTTCAAGACCTTTTCTATGACGCTCAATAATTTGAATATCACGATGTGAACGCAGAGCTGAATACAATAATGTTTTCATTTTTATTGCCGTCAGCTCAGTTTTATTTTTGTAATCGTTAATGTCGTATTCACGTATCACAGCTTCTTCAGGGGCTTCGCCAGGTTGACCTGTTCGAAGAATAAGGCGGATGTCGTGGTTATTGATATCATCACGGATAAATTTTATTAGGTCTAAACCCGCATGGCTAGTTTCCATGACTACATCAATTAGGCCAACCGAAAAATCGAGATCTTGTTGTAATAATTCTTTTGCGGCTTGCGCTGAGTAAGCATGGTGCAAACATAAGGCTTTATCTTCAAAAGTAAATCCTGATAACACAAGCTTAGTGACTTGGTGAATATCATCTTCATCATCGACCACGAGAATATTCCAAAACGCCTGTGGTGACTGAGTTTCTGACTCTTCAATGGCATTTTCTGAAAATAAAAAGTCGTTCACATTTACACCTTTAGTTTTATCATTCTCCTAAATAGTATAGTGCTTGTTTTTTAGTCTGCCTTGTTGCTCAGTGGTTTTTTTTCAATGTTTTTAAGTTCAATTTCAATTGCGTCACATGAAATATGTATTTCATATAAAGAGGTTAACAACGATAGAGCAAGGCAGGCTAGGCTAATACCAAATAAAATTACGCCAGTGGTTTTAAACTCGATAAATAATGCAAACATTGAAAGTGTACACATTAAAAAAGATGCAACGCCATAGACTTGCATGGTTCTAATGAGTCTAATGCGTTTTCTCAAGTTAGTTATTTGCGCAACGACTAATGGTCGAATAGTCTCTCCTTCGCGGGCGTTAAGTTCACGAATTAATTGTGCTAGCACTAAAAACCGGTTGGTATATGCTAATAACAACAAAGAGATTGCAGGGAACAGCAGTCCAGGTGTTGTGAGGGTCATGATTATTTCCTATATAACAATTACTTCGCTTAGAGTAGCTTAGGGTAATTTAATCGCAAAGTAAAAGAGGTTGTCATTGCAAAATAGAATAAATAACAACAATACAGAGCAAACACCATTTCAATGGTTAACAATCTATTGCGCTGCAAATGCGGTAGAGGCAAACATTGTCAAAGGGTTATTACTCAACAGCAATATTGAGTGCCAGTTACTTGGTGAGTCCTTGCAAGGAGCTGCTGGCGAAATACCTTTAGATCAAACTCAAGTGAGAGTGCAGGTTTTTGTGATTAAAGAGCGCCAGGCGCGGCAAATATTGGTAAACTACACTCAAGTACAACAATCCGCTCCTGATTGGGTATGCCCCAACTGTAATGAGCATAATGGGCCAACATTTGAAATTTGTTGGTCTTGTAGGACACCAAATAATGACTAAAGCGAATAATTTTCAGCGTATAAGAGAGCTTAACTATTTGCAGCAAGCGGTACTGGCAGCAGCATTAATTGAACGCATGCTACCTAATTATGGTTTATTTAGTGAAGCAACAGGATTTGGTGACGAAGCTATTTTACGCAGTGCACTTAATTTGTGTTGGGAAAAAATCTTACTGCCGAAAAGTAAAATAAGCCTTGAAAAGCAAATTGAGAAAATAGAGCCTAATGTTCCAGAACTCGCTGATTTTGATATGTTCGGTACTTATCCTGCTATAGATGCCGCCACTGCCTTATTAGGTTTAATGCATGGTTTAATTGCCAAAGATGAGCAAGAATTTATCAGCATTAGTAAAATCTCTCAGGCGACTGTTGCGCGTTTTATTGAATATCAATTAACGGTTGAAGGTGAGCTGGCTGATAATACAGCGGTACGTGAACATCCGTTAATGCAATACGAAATTGAAGTGTTAGGCGAGTTAATTGATTTTGTTGAGCAGATGGGCAGAGTAACAGCTGAAAATGTGAAAGCGTTAAAGCAACATGCTATCGCTGATGGACAAACAAACATTGGTATTACACTTTAAGTAACCAAAACTCTGATTAAGAGATTTATTTTAAGAATTTAAAAGTGCCAAAGGGCATGGGAGAAAACTGCAGTGCGAATTTTAGGCATTGAATCGTCGTGTGATGAAACGGGAATTGCAATCTATGATGATGAACAAGGTCTACTTGCTCATCAACTCTATAGCCAAGTAAAAGTGCATGCAGATTATGGCGGTGTAGTGCCTGAACTTGCATCTCGAGATCATGTTCGTAAAACCTTGCCATTAATCGATGCTGCTTTTGCACAGGCCGGTTGCGGACCTGAAGATATCGATGGTATTGCTTACACTGCAGGCCCAGGACTGGTGGGAGCATTATTAGTGGGTACTTCAATTGGACGCTCACTTGCCTATGGGTGGAATATTCCAGCAGTGGCTGTTCATCATATGGAGGGCCATCTACTGGCGCCAATGCTTGAAGAAAACGTGCCTGAATTTCCGTTTATTGCTTTACTCGTATCAGGTGGACACACCATGATGGTTAAAGTCGCTGGGATTGGTCAGTATGAAGTATTGGGTGAATCGGTAGATGATGCTGCAGGCGAAGCATTTGATAAAACAGCTAAGTTACTTGGTTTAGATTACCCTGGTGGGCCACGGTTAGCTAAACTTGCTGAGCAAGGTGTTCCTAAGCGCTTTATTTTCCCGCGACCAATGACAGATAAACCGGGCCTTGACTTTAGTTTTAGCGGCTTGAAAACGGCGGCTGCAATTACTATTCGTAATAATGACGATGATCAGCAAACCAAAGCCGATATCGCTCATGCGTTTCAAACCGCAGTTATTGATACATTAGTTATTAAATGTAAGCGTGCTTTAAAGCAAACGGGTATAAATCGCTTAGTAATTGCCGGTGGTGTAAGCGCCAATATACAGCTACGTGCGCAACTAGAGCGTGTAATGCAAGGCATGAAAGGACAGGTTTATTATCCGCGCACAGAGTTTTGTACTGACAATGGTGCCATGATCGCCTATGCGGGTATGCAGCGCTTAAAGGCTGGGCAGTTTGCCAGCCTTGATATGAAAACGAAACCACGTTGGCCGATAGATAGTTTAGAGGCTATTTAAATTTAAGTATTGTTATCATCTTTAGTTGGTGGCGTTTTTTTGTCACCAATTTTAGGTTCTTTGCCACTAAATAAACGTTTAATATTGGCGTGGTGGCGAAAGATAATCAAAATAGTTAAAAATGTTACTGGTAAGGTATAAAGCGGTTTGATCCACCAAGTGTATAATGGCGCTAAAGAAACGGCAACTAATGCCCCAAGTGACGAATAGCGTGTAATAGCAACAACAGCCACCCAGGTTGAAATTAATAACCCGCCTAACAACAAGCCAATGGGTAGCAATGTTCCAAATGCAGTTGCAACTGCTTTACCGCCTTTAAAGTGAAAGAATACCGGAAACATATGTCCTAAACACGCAGCAACCCCTATCAATCCCAGCATTAGTGGTTCAAGTTGTAAAAAATAAGCTCCCCAGACAGGAATAGTCCCTTTGAGAATATCAAACACTAAGACTAAGCAGGCTGGAAAAGCCCCACCAAGACGATAAACATTAGTTGCGCCAGGGTTGTTTGAGCCATTGCTGCGAGGATCGGGTAGTTTAAATAGCCGAGACACTAAAATGGCTGATGAAATCGACCCGAGTAAATAGGCTAAAACTAACATTAAAACGGCTATCACGCGCTTCCTTATTTTTTAATCGCAGTTTTTCGGCTATCATTGGCCGCAAAAATTGCATTCATACTTTTCGTGGTTCAAATAGCAGATACATAATGTATCTATACGCTTATATCATATGGGTAATTTTTACATGATGTACCTATAGGCTATTGTATGGGTAATTTTTACATAATAAAACACAGTTAAAGTGTATAAAGGCTATAAATGCAAATTATAGCCGATGTAGACTCAAGTCAATGAGTTTTAAGTTTTTGCCAGTTGGAGCAGTTATGGATAAGGTTTTTATATCGCAACTACATGTTGACACTATCATAGGCGTGTACGATTTTGAAAAAGAAACTAAACAGAGTTTGTATTTTGATATCGAGATGCTGTGTGATATTAAACCCGCAGCAAAAACCGATGACATTGCCTTAGCACTTGATTACGCAAAGGTAAGTGAGAGAGTAATCGCGCACACGACAGCAAAGCCTGTTGAGTTATTGGAGACCTTAGTAGAGCAACTAGCGGCTATCATTTTAACCGAGTTTGCTACAACACAGGTTACCATTCGAGTTAGTAAACCCGCAGCCGTCGCGCAAGCACGCACTGTAGGTGTTGAAATTACCCGACTCAAGGCACGTTAAGATGGCGCAAATTTATATTAGCCTTGGCTCTAATGTTGATAAAGAACATTATATCCGCCAAGCGTTAATCGCCCTAAAAGCACACCTTGTAGAATTCGAGCATTCCAGTGTCTTTGAAAGCGAAGCAGTTGGCTTTGCAGGTAATAATTTTTACAACTCAGTCATTGGTGCACAAACACAGATACCGCTTCCCCAGTTATGTCAGTTACTCAAACAGATTGAACGAGAGAATGGTCGTACAAATAACGATAAAAAATTTAGCCCGCGTACACTCGATCTAGATTTACTGTTTTACGATGATGTAGTGTGTGATTCTCCTGCACAGTTACCCCGTGATGAAATCACCAAAAATGCCTTTGTCCTGCAGCCATTGGCAGAAATAGCCCCCGATTTTTATCATCCTACAGCAAAGCAAACAATTGCCCAGTTGTGGAATACTTACAACAACCCTAAGCAAAAACTATGGAAGGTGGAGTTTACTAACCCATGAGTATTATCGAAATTATTGTTTTAGCCCTGATCCAGGGATTAACTGAGTTTTTACCTATTTCAAGCTCAGCTCATCTCATTCTCCCTTCACAAATTCTTGGTTGGCAAGATCAAGGCCTTGCCTTCGATGTTGCGGTGCACGTTGGTACCTTGATTGCGGTGGTGATTTATTTCCGCAAAGAAGTGGTAGAAATACTTGCTGCATGGTTTAAATCATTTGGTGCACAAGGTGCAACAGATGATAGTAAACTTGGCTGGTGGATTATTTTAGGCACTATACCAGCCGCTGTACTGGGTTTAATTTTTAAAGACTTAATCGAGCTCTATTTACGCAGTGCGTGGGTAATTGCAATCACCACTATTTTGTTTGGCTTATTACTTTGGTATGCCGACGTAAAAGGTAAGCAAACTAAAACAATTTATCAATTAACTTGGAAATCAGCACTGATGATCGGTATGGCGCAAGCGATGGCGATGATCCCTGGTACGTCACGCTCGGGTATTACTATGACCGCCGGTTTAATGCTGGGGATGAATAAACAAAGCGCTGCGCGTTTTTCATTTTTACTCGCAATTCCAGTGATCTCAATGATGGGCTTGTATTACACCATTGAGCTGGCATTAGGGGATCATGTAGTTGATTGGACAACGTTAATTTTAGGTGCCGGTTTATCGTTTATCTCTGCGTATGCGTGTATTTTCCTGTTCTTAAAAATAATTGAACGTATGGGGATGATGCCATTTGTTATCTATCGATTATTATTGGGCGTAGGTTTAATTGTATTTTTGATGATGTAGCACTGCGTTTATTAAAGATAAATAAAAACGCCTTAGCTCAATGAGCTAAGGCGTTTTTTATAAGCCAATATACCCTTCAATTAGAAAGTGTATTTTGCACCCATCGATAAGCGACGACCTTTAACGTCAAAGAACTCACCATTATCATAAGTGAATGGATTACGAGGTGGTGCACGGTCTAGGATATTGTTTACACCAATACGTACTTGTAATTCATCTAATAGATAAGTTTTGTACATAAAATCGAACGTTGTGTAAGACGGGATATCATTGTAGTTATTATCTTCAATGTTCCATTCATTACTTTCTACACTACTATGGCGGTAATTAGCCGTTAAAATGTAACTTGAATCATCATGTGAGTAGATTGCGTTAAAGCGACCTTTCCAGCGAGGATCTGCCATTTCACCTACATTTGAGCGGAAATCTGCCGTACGACCGGTTGGGTTTTCACTGTCTTCTTCTAGGTAAGTTGCAGTAAGTTTAATTGCTAAATCACCATTCCCTAATTCTGTGCGGTAAGCTGTTTCAATATCTAGGCCTTTTTTGGCGATGATAGAAGCATTAATTGGACGCTCATAATAGTTAATGATGTCGCCCGTTTCTTTATTTCGTACGAAGTTTGAGCAAAATGGGTTGTCTAGCGATGATGACTCATAACATAGTTCTACGCTATCACGTCCAAAGTATTGAATCGCACCTTCAATTTCAAATGACCAGTAATCAAGAGTTAAATCTAAGCCTTCAATAAATTCAGGAGTGTAGATCAAGCCTATAGTGTAATCGTTTGATGTTTCGTTTTTTAGTGCTTGGTTACCTTGTACAAAACCTGGCAGGCTACCAGCGGCTTGCCAATCGGCAGTTGGCATCCAACCTTCAGCTAAACCGTCCGCTTGACAGTTAGCGATTACATTTGCTTTATATTCGCTACCTGAGCTGGTAATTTCATCAGCACGACATGGGTCTTTACGGCCTGAATTAAACGTTTGTGAGCTTGGCGTAAATAAGTCACTTAGGCTTGGTGCACGTACTGATTTTGAACGATTTAAACGCACACGTACTTCGTCTGTAACACCCCAGTTTAATGATAACTTCCACGCATCATCACCACCAGTAACCGAGTAATCCATATAACGGTACGCAGTTTCAAAGGTTAAGTCAGTTGCTAAAAAATGATCTACAAGCAATGGCACTGAGATCTCTGTTGAGAATTCATTTACATCGATATCACCTTTCATTGGCAAGCTTGAGTTCCCAAAAATAAGGCCATTTTGCATTGCGTGATCAGGATGAGTCTCGGCGCTTTCTCGGCGATGTTCAACGGTAAATGCGGCAGCGACAGCACCTGCTGGTAATTCAAATAATAAACCATCAAATGTTGCAGCAACAACTAGCTGGTCTTGTTTGGCAGTACGCGTAGCATTCGTTGCTATATAATTAAGCTGTGCTTGAGAAGCACTTTGTGCGCCCATAGGGTTAAAAGCAACACACCCTTCACGTTCACCTGTGACATTACCATCGGCATCACGAACTGCACACACGATTTGGCCATTAAGTTCTACAGCATCTATTGCATTGACTAAATTTTGCTCTAATACTTCACCGCGCCATAAGGTATCTTGTTCGATACGGCCATACTGCACATAGGTGCTGTAGCCCCAGTCATCGTTTAAAATGCCTTCAAAACCAAGAGATGCACGGATCACCGAACGATCTTGTTGATAGGCGCGATCACCCCATAGATTTTCGTTAGCTTGGCGCAAAGTAACTTTATCTAACCCGTTAGCATCCATAATCTTAGCCATATCATCGCGGATAAAGGCATTATCACGACGAATCGTGTGAGCAAAGAAAGCTGGCGAGCTTTCAGTAGTTGCTTTTGAGTCAGACCAAGTAAAATCAAATGTTGCAGCATGGTCGTCATTAATTTCGTATGTACCATACGTTGATAAAATAGCGCGCTCTAATGGAGTTTGAAAATAGCTTTTGTAACCATGACTAAAAACACCATCGCCTGGGTTACTAGCATCTGCGTAATAACGGTTATTAGCTGATGCGTTAGGCACACCAGAGTTTTCTACGCGACCTAGACCATAATCAAATGCTTGTACGTTACCGCTATTATCAAATGCCCAGTGATGGTTGTTGTAATGATCGTCAGTTAGCGAGCCTGTTTTACTGAAAAAGTCACCGCCTTCAGAGTAATAGCCAAGGGTACTTTGCTTACCTAATATAACGCGCTCAGGAATACCATCGGTACCAGATTTATTGGCTGGATTTGCGTATGAAGTTACAGGATTACGGTAAAAATCACGACTTAACTTGTTATAGCTATCTGTTTTTGAGTAGTTAAGAGACGTTACAAACGATAGCTTGTCACCTTCCATACCACCGGTGATAGAGAAAAAGTTTTGCTCGCCACCGCTTTGTTCTGGACGAATCGTAGATGCATCAATTTCAATGCCATCAAATGATTTTTTTGTGATGATGTTTACGACACCTGCTACAGCGTCGGCACCATATACTGCTGCTGCACCGCCTGTGGCGATTTCTACTCGTTCGATCAGAGTTGTTGGAATATTATTTAAATCTACCGCAGTGCTGCCTACTGAACCTGCGACAAAGCGGCGACCATTTACTAATACCAGTGTGCGCTCAGACCCTAAACCACGTAAATCGGTGGTGTTTAATCCTGATGCATAAATAAAGCTAGTAGTGGTTTCCGGAGATAGGCCAACCGTTGCTTGCGGTAGCTCAGCTAATAAATCATTAACGTTAGTAATGCCGGCGTTTTCCATCTCAACGCCACTGATCACCGTAACTGGTGTCGGTGAAGTAAGGTTAAATCGCTTTATTTTCGAACCTGTTACTTGAATGCGCTCGACAGGTTTTACGTCAGTTGCTTCTTGTGCAAATGCATTGGCAGCACCAACAGTACCAGTAATTAATACTGCATTAATTGCAGCTGTAATAAGATTTAATTTTTTCAACATAACACCTTTTAATTTCGACAAGGTTTACCCTGTGGGTAATTTAACTTGATGGAATTCACAAAGGACTTACATTGTTAGCCATATTAACTTTGAGGTTAAATATATGCCTTTCAATGTAACCAAATGTAATTTAGTGCGATGTTTTATCACAGTACCCAAATAGAGTCTTTTGTGGGGCAAATATGTCTTTTGTTGCTAAAAAGTGTTTTTTGTTTTTATTATGGGTATTTGTTGGTATCATCTTGATTTTAAATTATATTATTTGTATTCATAGCTTTACGTTTTTTGTTTTTAGTATTTTCATAACATTGAGTTATCTTGCTCATTAACTATTTTGCAATTAACTATCAATTATTTTGTTTGTAAAATGAGCTTTAAAGTTAATTTTGTTTAAAAAGTGTCGCGCAATACTTGAGCGGTTAGGCATAAGTAAGGGAACTATTTAACTTATATACTTATTCGTTGTCATTTAGCACAAGTGTTGTGTTAGATGGCAATGGTAACTGAACGCTATTTTTGGCATTATGGCACCTCATCTATTATCTATTTTTTAGTGCTGCGTAAGCTATGTGTGGCGGCAAAGGAATAATATGCATATTCATATTTTAGGCATTTGCGGCACCTTTATGGGTGGTATTGCAGCGATAGCTAAGTCGCTAGGCCATACAGTCACGGGCTCGGATCTAAACGTATATCCGCCAATGAGCACGCAACTTGAAGAGCTTGGTATTAAATTAACCCAAGGCTATGATGTCTCTCAGTTAGAACCTGCACCAGATATGGTGATTATTGGCAATGCAATGAGTCGTGGTAACCCATGTGTTGAATATGTATTGGACAAGGGCTTAGCGTATACTTCCGGCCCTGAATGGTTAAAGCATAATTTATTACAAAACTCCTGGGTACTGGCGGTTGCTGGAACTCATGGTAAAACCACCACTGCAAGTATGCTGGCATGGATTTTAGAATTTGCGGGTTTAAAGCCAGGATTCTTGATCGGTGGTATCGTGCAAAATTTTGGTTTGTCGGCACGGGTTGGCGAAACGCCTTTTTTTGTTATTGAAGCTGATGAATACGACACTGCATTTTTTGATAAACGCAGTAAGTTTGTTCATTACTTACCGCGCACACTGATTTTAAACAATCTTGAATTTGATCATGCTGATATTTTTGAAGATTTAAACGCTATTAAAAAACAATTTCATCATTTGATGCGTACACTACCAAGTAGCGGCAAAGTTATTTGGCCACAACAAGACGATGCTGTGCAAGATGTGATTAACCAAGGTTGTTGGAGCGAAAGTGAAACACTGGGCGCTGATTGGGGATATGAGCTGATTAATGCCGATGGCAGTGAATTTGCAGTGTTACTCAATGATGAATACCAAGGCTCAGTAAAATGGCAAGCGTTTGGTGAGCACAATGTTAAAAACGCTATTATGGCTATTGCTGCCGCGCGCCATGTCGGGATTGCAATTGAACATAGCATTGCAGGGTTAGGGGAATTTATTAGTCCTAAACGTAGGATGGAGCTAAAAGCCGATATTGCCAATATTAAAGTGTATGACGACTTTGCTCATCACCCAACAGCTATCACTACAACGCTTGCTGGGTTGCGTGCAAAAGTAGGCAATGAAAAAATTATTGCGATATTAGAGCCGCGCTCAAACACTATGAAAATGGGTGTACATCAACATACGTTATTGGCGTCATTAGCTGATGCTGATGATGTGTATTTATTCGAGCCAGATAATTTAACCTGGTCATTAAGTGAGCAGGCCAAACAGGCTGGTATGTTATGCTTGAGTAATACAGATGAGATCGTTGAACAAGTAGTCTCCCAAGCGCAACCGCAGCAACATATTTTAATCATGAGTAATGGTGGCTTTAATGGCCTCCACGACACATTGATAACAGCTTTGCAGCATAAATTTATCCAGCAATAAACCGGAGCGACAGTGCAATATAAAGAAACCATAACGCTGGCCTTTAGTGGTGCGTCAGGCGCGCCATATGGCTTACGATTACTTGAAGTATTGCTCGCGCAGCAGTTTCGCGTGTATGTTTTGATCTCAAGCGCGGCGCGTGTAGTGCTAGATACTGAATCAAACATTAAATTATCAGCCAATGAAGATAAAGCCACCGAACAATTAAGTAGCTTATTTAAAGCACAGCCAGGACAGTTACAAGTATTTGGTAAAGATAACTGGTTTAGCCCTGTGGCATCTGGCTCTGCAGCGCCGAAAAAAATGGTCGTGTGCCCGTGTAGTGCAGGCTCTGTCTCTGCAATAGCGATGGGGGCCTCTGATAATTTATTAGAGCGCGCCGCTGATGTCGTGATTAAAGAGCGTGGTCAGTTAATTTTAGTGCCACGAGAAACGCCATTTAGTGAAATCCATTTAGAAAACATGCTAAAGCTCGCAAAGCTCGGGGTAACAATTATGCCAGCTGCACCAGGGTTTTATCATCAACCGCAAACTATTAATGACTTAGTTGATTTTATGGTTGCACGTATTTTAGATCATTTAAATATTGCACACACACTAACTAAACGTTGGGGTTATGGGGAGGGTAAATCATGAGTAAAGCATTGGCTTTGAATATTGAAGGCCTGACCAAGGTATATAAAAATGGTGTTGAAGCCGTTAAAGGCGTTGATTTAAAAGTATATGAAGGTGATTTTTTTGCCTTGTTAGGCCCAAATGGCGCGGGTAAGTCAACTACCATTGGGGTAATCTCATCATTGGTCAATAAAACCAAAGGCTTAGTAGAGGTGTTTGGTCACAACATAGATTCAGATTTAGAAGCCGCTAAATCACAACTAGGCTTAGTGCCACAAGAGTTTAACTTTAGCCAATTTGAAACGTTGACGCAAATACTGGTAAATCAAGCGGGTTATTACGGAGTTCCCCGTAAGGTGGCGCATCAACGAGCGGATAAATATTTAGCGCAATTAGGCTTACTTGAAAAGAAAGACAAACAAGCACGAACACTATCAGGCGGTATGAAACGTCGTTTAATGATTGCTCGCGCGTTAATGCATGAACCAAAACTGCTAATTTTAGATGAGCCAACCGCCGGTGTTGATATTGAATTACGCCGTTCGATGTGGGATTTTTTAAGACAAATTAATGAGCAGGGGGTGACGATTATTCTCACCACCCATTACTTAGAAGAAGCCGAACTGCTGTGTAAAAATATCGCGATTATTGATTCCGGCATTATCGTTGAAAACACCACCATTAAAGCACTGCTTGCCAAACTAGATAAAGAAACCTTTATTCTTGATTTAAAACAGCCTGTCCAGCCAGTTACCGTTACGCTTGATGGTTATAAGTTTACTATGGCTGATGATCATACTATTGAGGTTGAAGTAGCCAAATCACAGGGCTTGAATGCAGTATTCACAGCATTAACCGAGCAGGGCAATACCGTGCTTAGCATGCGTAATAAAGCTAATCGATTAGAAGAGTTGTTTGTAGGTTTACTAGAGCAAGGGCGGGGCAAGTAGATGTTTAAATATGGCGTAGCCTTAAAGAGTTTATGGTTTAAAGAGTGCATTCGATTTTTGCGTATCTGGGTACAAACACTCGTGCCGCCGGCAATCACTATGAGTTTGTACTTTGTGATTTTCGGTAATCTTATAGGCTCTCGTATTGGTGATATGGGGGGCTTTAGTTATATGGAGTTTATTGTACCGGGTCTTATCATGATGTCGGTGATCACTAATTCGTATTCTAATGTGGCATCAAGCTTTTATTCAACCAAGTTTCAAAAAAGCATTGAAGAGCTGTTAGTTGCACCCGTGCCTAATTATATTATTGTGCTTGGCTATATGGGTGGCGGCATGACCCGTGGCATGCTAGTAGGATTAATTGTTACGTGTGTGTCGTTATTATTTGTTGATATTCAAATTCATAATATTTTTGTGATCATCGCGACAGTAATTTTAACTTCTGCGGTATTTGCTTTAGGCGGTTTGATCAATGCTATTTATGCTAATAGCTTTGACGATATCAGTATAATTCCGACCTTTATTTTAACGCCATTGACCTACCTAGGTGGTGTGTTTTACTCAATCACTTTATTGCCAGAGTTTTGGCAAGGCGTATCGCAGGTTAATCCAATTATTTATATGGTTAATGCCTTTAGGTATGGTTTCTTAGGCGTGTCGGATGTTGATTTAACTGTCGCATTTGGCGTGTTGTTATTATTTATTACAGCCTTATTTATATTAGCTTTAACGTTAATTAAAAAAGGTGTGGGGTTAAGACACTAATGAGTGATGCAAATTCACGAAGTATTGTATCGAATCAACAAGGCTTACATGAAAAGCTGGATGATATAGTTAATAAGCATTTAACTGCCCAGTTTAAAAAACCCATTGCAGCTCATACGCAAACGGCGTTTGATCAAGTAAATGAAAAAGTGCAGGCTTTTAATGGGCCCATTATTTTAGATTCGTGTTGTGGGGTAGGTGAAAGCACGGCTAATTTAGCTAAACGCCACCCTGATGCGTTAGTTATAGGAATTGATAAGTCATCGCATCGTTTGGATAAGCATGATATTGAATATAAACAAACCGATTCAGGTCAGTACATTTTAGTGCAGGCCGATTTAAATGACTTTTGGCGACTCGCAGTGGCGGCTAATTGGCAACCCACACATCATTATTTGCTGTATCCAAATCCGTGGCCAAAAGCGAAGCATATTCAACGTCGCTGGCATGGCGCTGCTATTTTTCCATTTATCGTTAAATTAGGTGGGCTGTTAGAAGTTCGCAGCAATTGGGATATTTATGTTAAAGAGTTTGCTCAAGCACTGAAGCTCACCGGACACGACTGCACAGTCGAACTTTATCAAAATGACCTGGCAGTTACGCCATTTGAACGTAAATATTGGGCAAGTGGTCAACAAAGTCACCGTTTAGTGATTAATTTAAATGCTGGCTCGAAATAAAAATTAAGTGTTTTATAAGTTAATGTTTTCGTATATCTCTTAACCTGAGTTCAGGTTAAGAGATTGGATACGGTTGATTTTTATTTGCAGTAATATGTGGCACAGGCTCGGCAAAGTAATTGCCTTGCATTAGCGTCACATTTGCTTTTTTAAGCGCGTTGGCGATAGGTTTACTCTCTACATGCTCAGCAATTAGCTGTAAGTTGAGTTGCTTTGCAAAGTTGGCAATATGCTCAACATATAGATAAATGTCTTTATCGTGAATGATCTGTCTGATCAAACTACCATCAAGCTTAATACCATCTACTTCTAATTTTAGTACATTAGAGATATTCGAATAACCTGTACCAAAATCATCAATTATTACCCGTATACCACGATTTTTAACCATGGTTATAAATGCTTTTACTTCAGAAAAATTTGCGATAGCTTCGGTTTCCAATAGTTCTAAGGTAATATTACTCGGTAGTGGATAGCGTTTAAATTCGTTTTCCAAAAATTCAGCAAGGCTTGGATCAAGCATATCTTGGGCTGTAATATTGATGCTCCAGCACGTACTGGTTTTTCTAAATCGTGCAAAGCATTGTGTGAGCATAGTGCGGGTGAGCATGCCATCCATGCGAGAGCGATTAACGACATCTAAGAACGATTCTGGTTTAAGAATTTCACCATGGCAGGTGATCATTCTAGCCAAACATTCATACTGAATAATGGCATTCGTTTCATTATCATAAATTGCCTGAAAATAAGGCACAATTCTGTTGTTCTCAAATGCTTCACGTACTTCTTTTGCCATTGCTACATTATACTGATATTGGTTTTTTACATCATGTAGTGCGCTGGAGTAATTGACCACAGTGTGGCGTCCCTGCTTGGCTTGTAATGCGGCAATATGGGCATTTTCAAGTAACATTGATTTATTGCCACTGGCGATGCCTGCGCACAAGGTGATGTATATAAAAGGGTCGGTAAGTAATGGGGTACTGCAATTATAGGCTTGGATCACCTCGAGAAAACCTGCATTATCTTTACCCAAAGGAGCGATGAGGACTATTTTGTTGGTCGTTAGACGAAACATCTGACTACCAGCAGGGCGGCGCTTTTTGAAGTGTTGCAACAAGTTTTTCATAACGCGGTCGCCTACTTCAGTACCATAAAAACTGCTTATATCTTCAACTTCATTTACCCAAATAACAGCAAGTTGCAGATGATGATTAGGGGAGTTTTTAATATAATATTCAAGTGCAATATGATTGGCAAAGCCACTACTGGTATCGGTTGAAATTGCACGTTTCAATAAATACACATAAATACCGGCTACCAACAGAGCAATAAAAAAGAAAAAAATGGCCATGCCCGCAGCTTTAGATACACTTTGCGCTAATCGCTGATTGAGATCGTATATGGTGATATCGGCCCCTGTTAAGTAGGTGACTCCATTGGCATCAACGAAAGGGACAAAAATTGTTTTAAAATGTCCCCATTGATCTTTTGATATTTCAAACACCGGCTCTGTTGAATAAAATGCGCCAATATTAGCGGCAGTTGCTTCAGGGTAAAGATCGAGTAATTGGGTGATTCTACCGGTATTTTGATCGTTTTGAGTGTAACTCGATGCACTAAAATGTACATTACCGTCTTTTAATATCATGGCGTAAACATAAGCGATATTTAACGCATTAGCAAACTCTGAAAGTTGCCGACTTTTTTGTTGGTATTCGGTTGATGATATATATTGGCCTGCATTGATTTTTTGATGATAGTCATCACCAAGTATATGCTTGACACTTAATGCGGCATTGAGTAATCGAGTATCGACGCTGTGCATAATATCGTTACGGGTGCTGTTGTAGGTGTAATAGATGTAGCTTAATAAACTGATAAAAAACAGTATGAAACCCGCGATTATCCAATTTGTCCGTAAATTTGTATTTATCATGCTCTTCCTTGATTTATTAGCCCTTCTATTATACAAAAAAAGGCTGTATCGCCTATAAAAATATAGTTAGCCAAATTAATGATAAATATTAATCAACTTATCATTAATTTGTCATGCAATTGGCTACTTTTGTGGCTTTATACGAGACATTTCTACTCTATTACAGTAAAGTTAACGCATTTCATAGAATCATTGTAGTTTTGGCGTTATTAGCGATGGAGTTCATTGATATGGATCTTCAGCTAAACAAAGCTACATTCACTGGGTATAAAGATGGATCAAAAGCGTTGTGCCGTCGCCTCTAAAGAAACTCTGATGCGTATATTTACTGTGCCTGAAGCACCAGACTCAACTTTGAGTAAAATCGAACTTGAGATCTCGAGCAATTTAGCAGGTTTTTTGAATGAGAACAT
Organism: Pseudoalteromonas sp. SG41-1; assembly: GCF_014164575.1. Classification (NCBI taxonomy): domain Bacteria; kingdom Pseudomonadati; phylum Pseudomonadota; class Gammaproteobacteria; order Alteromonadales; family Pseudoalteromonadaceae; genus Pseudoalteromonas; species Pseudoalteromonas sp. SG41-1. Next base: position 55,261 of record NZ_JACJFL010000015.1, on the reverse strand, counting down.
AGCGGCAATTGAAAAGCCATTGCATGAGATTGAAAAAGATTTTCAATCGGCAGCGATCCCAGAAGATCCGACTTTTGTATCTGCTTATGCGCAAGATATTATGGAGCAACTTGTCGCTCATTCAGTGCATACCGCTGCGCCAAGCTTTATTGGGCACATGACGTCAGCATTACCGCATTTTGTATTGCCACTTTCTAAGTTGATGGTTGGCCTTAATCAAAACTTAGTAAAAATAGAAACTTCCAAAGCATTTACTCCGCTTGAGCGCCAAGTGCTTGGTATGATGCATCATTTGGCATACGGGCAAGATGACAGTTTTTATAGCAAATGGATGCACAGTGCGAAAACGTCGCTAGGTGCTTTTTGTTCGGGTGGCACAATCGCCAATATTACCGCATTGTGGATTGCTCGTAATCGCTTACTGAAAGCGGACGGTGAATTTAAAGGGATTGGTTCACAAGGTTTGATCAGTGCAATGTTGCATTATGGATATAAAGGCCTTGCAGTACTTATTTCTGAACGTGGCCATTACTCGCTAGGAAAATCAGCTGATTTACTTGGCATTGGTCGTGATAACTTTATTGCCATTAAAACTGCAGATAACAATAAGGTTAATGTTGATGCAATGCGCGCCAAAGCCCATGAGCTAGCAGCGCAAGGTATAAAAGTGATGGCCATTGTTGGGGTCGCTGGCACGACTGAAACCGGTAATATTGATCCTCTCGATGCTATGGCTGATTTAAGCGCTGAACTTAACTGCCATTTTCATGTAGATGCAGCATGGGGAGGAGCTACGCTGCTTTCTAGTACATACCGCTCGTTACTAAAAGGTATTGAGCGAGCAGATTCAATTACCATCGATGCTCATAAACAAATGTATGTGCCAATGGGCGCTGGGTTAGTGCTATTTAAAGATCCTACAGCTACGGATGCTATAGAACATCATGCAGAATATATTTTACGTAAAGGCTCTAAAGATTTAGGCAGCCACACACTTGAAGGTAGTCGTCCTGGTATGGCTATGTTAGTGCATGCTTGCTTACGCGTTATTGGCCGTAAAGGCTACGAAATCTTAATAGATAAAGGAATTGAAAAAGCCCGTTACTTTGCTGATTTAGTGAAAGCAGATGACGACTTTGAGCTGATCTCAGAACCTGAGTTATGTTTACTGACATACCGTTATGTGCCAAAACAGATAAAACAAAAAATAGCTCAAGCAGATGAACAAACGCGTTTGGATATCTTTGCCTCGTTAAATCGTTTTACTGCCAGTATGCAAAAACGCCAACGTGAAGCCGGTCGTTCATTTGTGTCCCGTACCCGTTTAACTCCCGCGCAGTATGATCATCAACCTACAGTGGTATTTCGAGTCGTACTTGCAAATCCGCTGACATCAGAGAGTATTTTAAAAGATATACTTGCTGAGCAAAAAGAGCTGGCTAAAACAGATCCTGTATTTAAGAAATATCTTAAGAAATACATGGACTGAGCAGTAACAGTTGCGTTATTCCCAGGTTGCGTGGGGATAACGCAAGCAGCACTTTCTTTGTTAGCTAAAACACGATGTTCTGATCATTTCAGTGATAATATGTTGAGATGGTTTAATTTTTTCCATCGCCAAAAATTCATCGGGTTGGTGAGCCTGATTAATTGAACCCGGTCCCATCACAATCGTTTCACAACCCAATTGTTGAATAAATGGCGCTTCAGTACAGTAGTTCACTGCAACTGCTTGCTCTCCTGATATTTTTTCTGCCAGTTTAACTAATGCCGAATCAGTACTGCCGGTAAAAGCGGGGATTGGCTCGTGCATATCCATTACACTGACTGAATCTGGATATTGGTTATTGATCTCTGTAGCTATTTTTAACAGCATCATTTGCAGTTCTTGCACACTTAGACCCGGTAAAGGGCGCATATCAATATGCATTTCACAGCAGCCACATATGCGATTTGCATTATCGCCACCATGAATGTGTCCTAGATTTAAAGTAGGGTAAGGAATAACAAAATGCTCAACTGCATATTTATTCTTTAATTGCTCTTTTAAAGTTAACAGTTTTGCAATAACTTTATGCATCACTTCAATGGCATTTAAACCACGTTCAGGATCAGAGCTATGTCCGGAACGACCGACTACGCGAATCGCGCTGCTCATATGTCCTTTATGTGTGAAAACAGGTGTCATATCAGTAGGTTCACCAATAATACACCGAGCTGGCTTTAAGTTTTTATGCTGACAAACTTGCTGTGCACCGGCCATGGTGGTTTCTTCGTCGGCAGTAGCTAGAATCAAAATTGGCTGTGTTTGAATATTCTCATCTAGTTCACTGATTGATTGCAATACAAAAGCGAAAAACCCTTTCATATCAATACTACCTAAACCATATAATTTATTGTTATCTTCACTTAATTTAAACGGATTATAGTTCCAACGACTATCATCAAATGGGACTGTATCGGTATGACCGGCAAGCATTAAACCACCATCTCCCTGGCCACGTTTTGCGAGTAAGTTAAAACGACCTTTAGGGCCCGACAACTCAGTAATTTCACATTCAAATCCAAGACTTGTACACCAAGTAGCTAATAAATCAATCACCCCTTTATTGCTCATAGACAATGACTCATCCATGGCACTAATTGAAGGTGCAGCAATCAATTGCTGATACATAGATAAAAAAGACGGTAATGACATAAAAAAATCCAAAATAAGTATTCAATCTAATTGCATAACAATATAAAAGTATTTATGATGAATATCAATTCACTTTTTAAGCATAAATATATTAAAGCGACGCAATGAATATAAAACGACGATAACCAGATTTCATTCATAAAATAGTGTTTTATGCACTGTTAAACCCGATTTGAATATATATGTAGTAACAAAAAACCAAAAAGAGTAACGAATGAAAGTAGTGATTATTGGCGCAAGTGGCTATAGCGGCGCAGAATTAGCAAGTTTGGTAGTAAAACACCCGCAATTAACCTTAGCTGGTTGCTATGTATCTGAGCAAAGCTTAGATAAGGGTAAATTATTAAGTGACTTGTATCCTGAGCATTTAGGTTTGCTTGATTCTCCTTTATTGCCTCTTAGTGATAGCGCTTATAACGATATTGAAAAGTCGGCCGATTTTGTATGTTTGTGTACTGATCATAAAGTGAGTGTTGACTTAGCGCCACGTTTTTTAAGCATGGGCAAAAAAGTATTTGATTTATCGGGTGGCTACCGTTTAAGCAGTAATGAAGATTATCAAACCTATTATGGTTTTGCGCATCAACATACGGAATTACTAAGTGAAGCGGCTTACGGATTGGCTGAATGGAATAGTGAAGCAATCGCCAAGGCGCAGTTAGTCGCTGTGGCTGGTTGCTATCCAACAGCAGCGCTGAATGCGTTAAAACCATTGCAACAAGCCGGCTTATTAGCCGAGCAAACCATTATTATTAATGCTGTATCGGGTGTAACCGGTGCGGGGCGTAAAGCTAGTGTAGCCACGCATTTTTGTGAAGTGTCGTTAGCACCTTATGGATTGTTTAATCATAGACACAGTCCTGAGATTGAGCAGCATTTAGGTCACAAGGTGTTATTTACGCCGCATTTAGGTAATTTTCCACGCGGTATTTTAGAAACTATTTATGTGCAATTGAAACCTGGAGTTACACCAGAGCAAGTTACACAAGCTTATCAAGTGCTTGCTGATGAGCCACTGATCAGATTGCTTGGTAATAAAATGCCATCAATTAAAGGAGTTGCAAAGCAGCCTTACGTTGATATTGCATGGCAGCAGCAAGGTACGCAGCTAATTGTGATGGCAGCTATTGATAACTTATTAAAAGGTGCTGCAGGGCAAGCATTGCAGTGCATTAATTTAGCCATGGGTATTGCCCATAGTACAGGTTTAAAAGGGTAGTTAGTAATGCAAACATGGGTCATTAAACTCGGTGGTGCAGTACTCAATACAGAAGACGCGGCTAAAGCGTTATTTGAGGCGCTTGCATCGCAAACTCAAGCACAATTTGTCATCGTTCATGGTGGCGGTTCACTAGTTGATAATTGGTTGACTGAGGCTGGTTTTGCTAGTGCGAAACATCAAGGTTTACGCATCAGTCCAAAAGAGCAAATGCCTTATATTGTTGGCGCGCTTGCTGGGTGTGCTAATAAACAATTAATGAGCCAAGCAATTATCGCAGGTCATAAACCCGTCGGGCTTAGTTTATACGAAGCGGGCATTATTTCGTCACAAAAACTCAAAGCGCTTGGTCAAGTCGGTAATTGTGACGGCGGTGTGCAAAGTGTGATACCGGAGTTATTAAAACTCGGTCGTTTACCTCTGGTCAGCTCTATCGGCTTTGGTGAAGATGGCCTTTGGTATAACGTAAACGCTGATGAAGCGGCGGCAGCAATAGCTAAAGAGCTTAATGCGGAAATTATTTTTATGACTGATGTAGAAGCTGTACTTGATGCAAATAAACAGCCGTTACATCAACTTGACACAAACCAGATCAATACTTTAATTGCAGAAGGAGTAATTTTGGGTGGGATGGAGGTCAAAGTAAAGACCAGCCTTCTTGCTGCCCAGCACTTACGACGTGGCGTTTACATTTCGAGCTGGCAAAAGCCAGAAAACTTAATTGCTCTACTCGCGGGTGAGCACGTCGGAACAAAAATTACACCATAGGTTTTATATGTTTAATCATTTTTTATCGGGTCTAGAGTTAGACCAACAAGGCGCACTTAAATTACTTAACTTAGCGCAAAAAATTAAAGCTAACCCAGCTGATTTTAGTCAAGCACTGGCTGGCAAATCGGTGGTTACTTTATTTGAAAAACCAAGCTTACGTACGCGTTTATCATTTGATATAGGTATTAATAAGTTAGGTGGACATGCGGTGTATCTTGATTCACAAAATGGCGCCATGGGCGCACGTGAATCAGTAAAAGACTTTGCATTGAACATTGCCAGTTGGGCTGACGGTATTGTGGCGCGGGTATATCAGCATAAAACATTAACCACACTTGCTGAATTTTCAAGCGTACCTGTGGTCAACAGTTTGTGCGATTTATATCATCCATGCCAAGCACTTGCTGACTTTCTAACACTGCAAGAAGTATATGGCGATGTAAGCCAGCTAAAATTAGCTTATTTAGGTGAAGGCAACAACGTAACGCATTCACTGATGTTACTTGCGGCTACTTTAGGCACCGATTTTGTTGCCGTATGCCCTAAAGGCAGTTCACCAGACTCGCAAATTTTAAAGCAGGCTGAGCAAATTGCCGCAATGAATGGTGCATCAGTGATGGTGAGTGATCGTGTTGAAGCGGCTGTAGGCGCTAACGCAGTGTATGCCGATACATGGGTATCAATGGGCGATGATACGCCACTTGAACAAGTAAAAGAAAAGTACATGCCGTATCAATTAAATGCGGCGTTGCTTAAACAGACTGGGGCTGACACTGTACTGCATTGCCAGCCAGCACACCGTGAATTTGAAATTACTTCTGAGGTAATGGATGGTCCGGCGTCAAAAATTATACAACAAGCAGAAAACCGTATGCATGCGCAAAACGCATTGCTTGTTTCATTATTAAATCCAAATTTTGTGTAAGGTATCACCAATGAGTTCTATTAAAAAAGTTGTATTAGCCTATTCTGGTGGTTTAGATACGTCAGCCATCGTGCCATGGTTAAAAGAAAACTACGGTTGTGAAGTTATCGCGTTTGTTGCCGATGTAGGTCAAGGTGCTGAAGAACTTGAAGGCGTTGAAGCAAAAGCGATCGCATCTGGTGCGTCTGAATGTTATGTAGTTGACTTAAAAGACGAAATGGTAAGTGATTATATTTACCCAACGTTAAAAACCGGTTCAATTTACGAAGGTACTTATTTATTAGGTACGTCAATGGCACGTCCTATTATTGCTAAAGCGCAAGTTGAGATTGCTCGTAAAGTAGGTGCTGATGCACTTTCTCATGGTTGTACTGGTAAAGGTAATGACCAAGTGCGCTTTGAATCTTGTTTTGCGGCCCTTGCGCCTGATCTTCAAGTTATTGCGCCATGGCGTGAGTGGGACTTATCAAGCCGTGAGTCATTACTTGACTACTTGGCAGAGCGTAATATTCCATGTTCTGCATCGGCAACTAAAATCTACAGCCGTGATGCAAACGCGTGGCATATTTCTCACGAAGGTGGCGAGCTTGAAGATCCGTGGTGTCAACCAAGTGAGCAAGTGTGGACTTGGACTAGCTCACCAGAGCAAGCACCCAATGAGCCTGAATTTGTTACCTTAAACGTGGTTGAAGGTGAAGTTGTTGCTGTCAATGGCGAGCAGCTTAAACCGTATGATTGTCTAGTTAAACTTAATGATATTGCATCCCCACATGGTGTTGGTCGTGTTGATATCGTTGAAAACCGTTTAGTGGGCATGAAATCCCGTGGTTGTTATGAAACCCCTGGTGGCACAGTGATCATGGCGGCATTACAAGCGATTGATGAGTTAGTACTTGATAAAGCAAGCCGCAAATGGAAAGAAGTACTGGGCGGCGAGTTTTCACATTTAGTATATGACGGTCGTTGGTTTACACCACTTAAAGATTCAATCTTAGCGGGTGCAGAAGCGTTATCAACTGTGGCTACTGGCGAAGTTATTCTTAAGCTCTATAAAGGCCAAGTAACAGCGGTTCAGAAAAAATCACCAAATAGCTTATACAGCGAAGATTTTGCTACTTTTGGTGCAGATGATGTTTACGACCAATCGCATGCTGAAGGCTTTATTCGTTTATTCTCGCTTTCAAGCAGAATTTCAGCACTAGCGAAGAAGTAATTTTACTACAGCCTCGTAACAATAAGGCGGGGCAATTTCAGGGTTTGGAGAGATTTCATGGCATTATGGGGCGGACGTTTTTCTACGGGTCCAGATGAGGCGTTTAAACAATTTAACGACTCACTTCCCTTCGATTATCAACTCGCAGAGCAAGATATAGTTGGCTCTGTAGCGTGGGCAGGTGCCCTTAAGCAGGTTGACGTATTAAGTAGTGACGAACACAAAAAGTTAGTCGCTGCATTATATGAATTACTCGACGAAGTAAAAGCTGATCCACAAGCTGTGGCAACGTCAGGAGCTGAAGATATTCACTCACATGTTGAAGCTGCATTGATCGAAAAAGTGGGTGACTTAGCTAAAAAATTACATACCGGACGTAGTCGTAACGATCAGGTCGCTACTGACTTTCGTTTATGGTGTCGTGATACCGCCGCTCACATACTTACGGCGCTTGGTCAGTTAAAAGGTGAGTTTATCGCTTTAGCTGAACGTGAGCTGGGCACTATCTTACCTGGTTATACCCATTTACAACGTGCTCAGCCATTGTTGTTTAGTCATTGGTGTATGGCTTACGTGGAAATGATCGAACGTGATGAAAGCCGTTTAGCAGATGCTAAAGCGCGAATGAATTTTTGCCCTTTGGGCAGTGGGGCACTTGCCGGTACTGCGTACCCAATTGATCGGCAAGCACTTGCCGTGGGGTTAGGTTTTACCGCTGCGACTAAAAATAGTTTAGATGCCGTATCAGATCGTGACTTTGTGGTTGAGCTATTAAGCTGTGCATCAATCTCTATGATCCATTTATCGCGTATGTCAGAAGATTTGATCTTTTATAATTCGGGTGAAGCGGGTTTCATTGAGTTAGCAGATAATGTTACTTCAGGCTCATCATTGATGCCACAAAAGAAGAACCCCGATGCGCTAGAGCTTATTCGCGGCAAAACAGGGCGTGTATTTGGTGCCTTTAGTGCCATGATGATGACGTTAAAAGCACTGCCACTTGCCTATAATAAAGATATGCAAGAAGATAAAGAAGGCTTATTTGATGCCATGCCAACGTGGCTTGCTTGTATTCATATGGCGCAAGCGTGTATCAAAGGTATAAAAGTAAATGGCGATCGTACTTTAGCCGCTGCTAAGGGCGGGCATTCAAATGCGACAGAGCTTGCTGACTATTTAGTCGCCAAAGGGATCCCTTTTAGGGAAGGTCATCATATTGTTGGTGTGTTGGTACAAATGGCTATCGCACAAGGGAATAACTTAGAAGATTTAAGTTTAGAACAATTCCAATCGGTGCATAGTATTTTTGCACAGGACGTATATGCTGTACTAGAGATAGACGCATGTATAAAAGCGCGCCAAGCACTTGGTGGTACATCTTTAGAGCAAGTTACAGTTGCAGTTAAAGATGCCAAAAAAAAACAGCAAATAACAGTTCGTGACGCTAATCTTGACGATGTAGAGTCAATTGCTAAATTGATCCAGCACTGGGCTACGGTAGGTGAAAATTTACCGCGTGCTAAAAGCGACATGGTACATTCAATCAATGAGTTTGCAGTTACCGAAGTTGCTGGAGAAGTCGCGGGCTGCGCATCATTGTATATTTATGATACTGGTCTTGCTGAAATTCGTTCACTAGGGATAGATCCTGAAACAGGTATTACTGGGCAAGGTCGTCAGTTAGTTGAACATTTATTAGTTAAAGCCAAAAAATTGGCACTCAATCGCATCATTGTTTTGACGCGAGTACCTGATTTCTTTGAAAAACAAGGTTTCACATTCTGTACCAAAGACAGCTTACCGGAAAAGGTGATGAAAGATTGTGAACTGTGTTTACGCAGAGACAATTGTGACGAAGTCGCGATGGAATTTATTTTGAAGCAAAGTCGGAACGCGGAGATCCCGTGTAAAAATGTAGCTTAAAATCCCTGGATATAAAAAGCGTACGGTTATCCCTGTGCGTTTTTTTATGTCTTGCTATATCTGGTATGACCTGTTGTATTGGTTAGCTGTAGCAAATAAAAGATAAAAAAAGATCGTTTTTTTTAAATGTTGGATCAGTAATTGCTTATTACTTAGGTGTAAGATGGCTCAGCGTGAGTTCATCTTTAAAAGCGCCAAGCAGTTATCAGAGCGTTAAAAACAGTGACTTATTTAATAAGTCATTTTATTCAACATTTATTGAAAGGATTAATCTTATGCAAGTTACAGCTAACAGCCAATTACAAATGCAAGCATATAATAATATGCAACAATCAAAGCCAGCACTTGAACAAAGCGCTAGTAATAAAACCCTACAATCTGATACAGTGTCTATATCTAATGAGGCTTTGTTAGCATCAAAAGGCGAAGCTGAAATTCAACGTGGCGGGATCATTGTATTAGATCCAGATAAGCGCCCAAAATAATAGCAATGAGTTATAGATGTATTTAACAGAACATTTCGGACTTTCGTTGTCAGCATTGGTTGTTTGGGGCTTGATGATGGGTTTGTTTTTCAATCTTTTTTTATGGATAGCAGATTTAAAAAGAAATAATGTTCTGTTGATCTCATCTTTTATTGTTTTTACTTCTTATTTTATAAGTGATCATCTATTTACGTGGTTTGATAATTCTAACATTTATCTCAATTGGGCTATTTACGATGTTGTAACAATAACATTAATAATTATTAGCGCCTACTTGGTAAAAAATAATGCCAAGTCCCCAGCATTCTTCTATGTCATTTCTGTTTTAAGTGTTAATACAATTTTGTCATCTTCAATGTATTATGATCTACGAATATCAGAAAATACTACTCCGTGGGTATTGTGGGACATATATTCTTTTGGTGTTTATTTTCTTGATTTTACAATGATAGTAGCCTTGATTGTCGATCGTGACATTTTAGGTTTAATTAGGCTTAAAAATGCAATTAAAGCATTATTTAAAACACATCACGTAAAACACTCCATTTAGCTTATGTTTATAAATGACGTAGTTGGTCCGTACATCGGTGTATTTATCGAGTGGGGATTCTTAATGGTCTTTTTATTAAATTGGGTACTGTACATAAATAACCCCAATAAAAGCATAGTAATACTTTCATTTATAATGGCCGTTTCTTATATAACGAGCGAGCACTTATATTTAGTGTATTCAACTTATTTGAACTGGTTTATATACGATTTACTCACTCTTACATGCATTGGGTTATTGATCAGATATCAAAAGATTAGCCCCTCTCCAGTTAATTGCTATATTGTGTGTGGGCTTATCTTAAATGCCATTTTAATTACCGCAATTTATTGCGATATCTATGTGCGATCAAATTCTGAGCCTTGGTGGCTTTGGTCAGTTTATTCTTTTGGCGTTAATATATGCGATGTGATGATGATAACAGCCTTAGCTATAAATAAAGATTTTTTAGGCTTAAGCAAATTTTTAATAAAAGTTAGGATAATCAAAGGCCTAAATAAACATCAGGCCCTTATTTAGAACACTTAAAACCGATATTCCCAACTGGTTTTTAATGCGCTGTTGGTATTAGACTCGTTAGCAAGTTCGTCTTTATACACTGAGCCGCTGATCTTCCATAAACCACTAAAAATAGCCTGCTGATAACCAAGCTCTAATTGTAAGCGTTCAAACGTTTCAGCGACTTGAGTCAAGTCGGTGATGTCAGTTTTAAACCAACGTAACTTCGCATAGCCGCCATAACCGTTCATAGTATGATAATGCGCACCTAATACTGCTGATTTACTTTGCTGTGGTGTTGCAGAGCCAATTAAGCGGTCTTTATGATTATAGGCTTGGGCATAGTTCGTAAAGCTTTCATTAGCCTCATTACAGCTAAGTTGGGCCGTACAATCTTGTTGGGTATTTGAATATTCAAAATAGGTTTTTAATAACTGTTTTTGATCACCAAAAAAACTCTCTACACCAAGGGTATAAAAAGGATCACTGGGCGCAATACCACTGTCATTTTTACCCATTAGCTCAGTATAAAAAGCAATCGGTTGATTGGCGATGCTGGTTGAGTACTTAACATCTAAACTAGTTAAGCGTTGCTTAGTTGTTATCAGTTCGAGCGAATTGGGGGCTATTTCTGTGCTGGTTAAATAGTCAGAGCCCGCTGAGCTAAATGCAATCTCAAGCCCCGCAAGTGGTGTGCTGGCAAAGCGCATAGCCCAGTAGTCGCCTTTTTCACCATTACTTAAATGCGGTTTTTGTTTCGCGTAAATCCCGGTTAACTGCCAATTACCAATAAAGGAGAGCCAGCTTGGACCTACATATTGGGTGTTAGCGCGGTTTATCCGTAGCCCTTTCATTGGTGCTGCATTATTTGATAGCAGTAGTGCGTTATCGTTACTGGGTCCCCACCAATGGCTTACTTGCTCTGCACTGACAGACCAGCCGCCGATTAATACTGCTAAATAACTGCCGTGATAATTTGTGTATTCATCATCTAGTGCCTCATCAGCGTAATTAACACTGACTTTGGCGCTAACACGGTCGCCAGTGATAGAGCCATAGCTATTTATACCACTTTTTTGTTGATCGCGCTTACCAAAGCTTTGTTGCAAAGCTGGCTCACTATTGTAGTTAAGCCTGACACCAGAGCTACTGCCTTGTTTAGCTCTATCTAAGGCATGTTTTACGTGTTGATAAGCAAATTGACTCTGTGTTGATAAACTGCTGCTTTCAATTGTACTTAAATCTCTGGCAATACCTTGCCACATTAGGGGATAACTATTGATCGGTTGTTTAATCACACCTTGGTTAAAGAGCATTTCAATTGAAGCGCGTAATAAAGGATCGTCACTTTCAATCCAAGGTGTTGCAAACGCCGGTGTAGCAATGGCAATTAAGGCGCTTAAATAGATATTTAACTTCATCCGTGTAACTTTTCCTGCAATGCTTTTACTACAATAGGGTGTACAAACTCACTGACATCGCCTTTATGACGGGCGACTTCTTTAACGAGGGTTGAAGAGATAAATGAGTTTTTTTCAGCTGGGGTTAAAAAAACACTCTCTAAATCAGGATTTAAACGACGATTCATATTGGCAAGCTGAAACTCATAATCAAAGTCAGACACAGCACGAATACCGCGGATTAACACATTAGCACTATGATCGCGTGCTAAATCAGCTAATAATCCAGAAAAGCCAATAACACTGACGTTATCTAAATGAGTGAGTAAACTATTGGCAATTGCTACCCGCTCATCAAGGCTAAAGCAGGGTTTTTTACTAGGGTTGTGAGCAACTGCAACAATTACAGTATCAAACATTTTAGCTGCCCGCTGGATCAGATCTGTGTGTCCATTGGTTAATGGATCAAAGGTACCAGGGTAAATTGCGGTGACTTTCATAAATATCATCTTAGTGTTATTTTGAGGGTTATATTAACAGTCTTTGTTGTCCAGATCAGCCTGCAAATTGCGACTGCATATTTTCATTTGTAAATGAGTTTATTTCAATAAGAAACAATAACTACGAATTATGGATTAGAAATTTTCAAGGTAGTATTTTATTGGATTATATTTGTATATACTGCGCGGCTAATAATACTGAGTGAATTATGGTCATTTACTCTAATAAAAATAATCAGAGTCGCAGGATATGAGTACCAAGGATAAAATAATTACAACTAGCATAATGCTATTTAACCAACATGGCGAGCGCGCGATAACAACCAATCATATCGCTTCTCACATGGGCATCAGTCCCGGTAATCTTTATTATCACTTTAAAAATAAAGAAGACATTATTCGCCATATTTTTGCATTATATAGTAAGCATTTGCACACTCAGTTTGTGCCAATGGAAAAGCAGGATGAAGCACTGACACACTTAACTGGGTATCTTGATGCTTTGTTTGAGTTGATGTGGCGTTTTCATTTTTTCTATGACAATTTGGGTGATATTTTATCTCGCGACGAAGTACTGAAAAAAGACTATATTGAGTTCCAAGCAGCTTTGTTAAGCCAAGTGCGCGAAATTGTAATTGGCCTGCGTGAAGTTGGTATGATCGCAATTGACGATGAAGATGCTGTTGAGCTTGCTCACATGCTAAAAATTACTGTCAGTTTTTGGACTCCTTACATTAAAGCTAGACGGTTAAGCGGTGAGTTAATTCAGCAAGATATTTATAATGGTATCTTAAAAGTGTTAGCACTTTTTAAAGCATTTGGTACAGAGCAAAGCATCCCAAAAATTAACTTGTTACGCGAAAAATACAGTAAATTAGCGGCACAGGCAGGTGCCGTTTAATTAAACGCAGCGGTTGTTTATTTCCTAGACGTTAGATTTTTTGTTATAATCCCGCGCCCAACACGTGGGTGCGTGAATCCTAAATATTGTCTAACGAGTAAACTATGCTTAAATTTATCGTCAAACTCCATCCTGAAATAGCCATTAAAAGCCGTTCTGTGCGAAAACGTTTTACTAAGTTGTTAGAGAACAACATTAAAATTGTATTACGCAAGCTTGACGAAAAAGTACAAGTACAAAATAACTGGGACAATATATCCGTCGTAACTAAATTAGATGACGCGCAAATGCGTATTGATTTTATCGATGGCTTACAACGGATCCCAGGTATCGTGCAGTTTATTGAAGTGACCGAAACTAACTACGAAAACCTGCACGATATTTACGAAAAAGCGCTAGATATGGTTGGTCACACTGTTGTTGGCAAAACATTCTGTGTGCGTTGTAAACGCCAAGGTAAGCATGATTTCACTTCTACCGATGTAGAGCGTTATGTTGGGGGTGGGTTAAATCAACACGTCGATGGCGCCAGCGTAAGACTGAAAAATCCTGAAGTAACTATTCGCCTTGAAATTAAAGATGATAAAGCTTACGTAGTAACGCACACCCATCATGGTATGGCCGGTTTCCCATTACCAACGCAAGAAGATGTCTTGTCGTTAATGTCAGGTGGATTTGACTCGGGCGTTGCTAGTTATCAAATGATCCGCAAAGGCGCTCGTACGCACTTTTTGTTCTTCAATTTAGGCGGTGCGGCGCACGAGATTGGTGTTAAACAAGCCTGCTATTATATTTGGAAGCAGTTTAGCTCAACCCATAAAGTTAAATTTATCAGTGTTGACTTTGACCCCGTTGTTGCCGAAATTTTAGAAAATGTTGAAAACAGTCAAATGGGTGTAGTTCTCAAACGTATGATGATGCGTGCAGGCAGCCAAATAGCTGAAAAAATGGGGATTCAAGCGCTTGTTACCGGTGAGAGTCTAGGCCAAGTTTCAAGTCAAACATTAGCCAACTTAAGTGTGATTGACCGTGTTACCGAAACGCTTATATTACGCCCGCTGATCCAACACGACAAACAAGAAATTATAAACATCGCTCGTAAAATCGGCACCGCAGAAATGGCCGAAACTATGCCGGAATACTGTGGTGTGATTTCTAAAAAGCCTACAGTTAAAGCTAAAATTGCCGTAGTAGAAGCTGAAGAGCAAAAGTTTGATTTTGATGTGCTCAATACTGTTATTGAAAACGCACGTATTATGGATATTCGTGACATTGACGTCGAAGCTAAACAAGAGCTAAAAGAGGCAGAGTCAGTTTCTGATTTACCAGCTGATGCAGTTGTTGTTGATATTCGCTCGCCGGAAGAAGAAGATGCAGCACCGCTTGAAATTGATGGGATAGAAGTTGTGCATTTGCCGTTTTTCCGCTTAGCGACCAAATTTGCAGACCTACCGCAAGACAAAGACTACTACTTATATTGCACTAAAGGTGTAATGAGTCAGCTACAGGCGCTTATTTTACATGAAAATGGCTTTGCCAATGTTAAAGTTTATCGCCCGTAAGGTTGATAGTTATTAATAACAAGCGCGAGTTAAATCGCGCTTTTTTTATGTCTGATAGCATCGAGTAAAGATTGATTGTGAGGGGTATTAATACCGAGTTGATTACCTTTTTGGCAAATATAACCGCACATCGCGTCAATTTCTGTGATGCGATTATGGGCGACATCTTGATGCATTGATGAGTAATTGTTTTTGGTATCACTCATCACTTGATAGGCGTTCGCTAATGCTTCAGCAAGTCGCACATTAATACCTAGTTTATTTGCAACGGTACACGCTTCGTTTAAGATATTTAAAATTATGCCACTAAACTGTGGTGCAGTCAGTGCGCCATTTTTCACATTGTGCAGCGCACTGAGTGGATTAATAGCAATATTAACGAGTAATTTTTCAAAGCGTAATTGTTGTATATTATTTGTGGTTGTTAATTCAGGAATAGCGTTTAGTAGATTTTTAACTTCAGCGAGTTGTGTTTTTGCTTGCTGGTTACAATCACCTAAAATGCTGCTCCCGATACCAGTATGCAACACACTAAAAGGTGCATCTTTGTAGCCCGCTAAACGTGTTGTTAAAAAATATAGTCCTTGTTGTTTTGTAAGTTCGCTATTTATTTCATCTACATTACCCATGCCATTGTGAGATAAAATCAGTTGGCATTGAGCGCTTAAAAAAGGCTTTAGTTGCCTAAATGCGGTGGCAACTTGATATGCTTTAACAGTAAAAATAACAACATCGACTTGGCCGTGCTCAGATAATTGAGTCAGGTTTGTCAGTTGGCAATTAATTGCTTGTTTTGGCGCGTTTGCTTGTTGATAAAAACGAGGTTCGTCAATAGCATGCTTGGTAAGTAGGGTAACCCTGTGCTGTTGACTCAAATAATGGCTATAGAGCAGCCCAATGGCACCATCGCCAACGACGAATATATTAGCCATTTTGATTCTTTTTAAAACGAGAATAAATACCGAACAACAAAAAGAAACTAGCAGCCCCAGAAAAGTCAGCAACAACATCAGCAACAGATGCGCTACGATAAGGGATTGTGCTTTGCATTAGCTCAATAGCGATACCATAAAATGCTAATAACACGAGGTGAACGAATACAGGTAGCTTGAACGCTCTGACCATGACGGCTGCCAGAACAAAGAAAATAATAAAATGCACTAACTTATCTAGATGAGGCAGTGACGATACCCCAACGCCCCTAAAATCGCGGGCAAACAAAAAGGTAAATACCAGAATACTGATTAAAAATAGAGTTTGATAAACACGCCGAGTCACGAAAAATCCTAAATCGTTTAAAAATAGAACCGCAGTATATCAAACAAATTTCGTATCGCACCTGAACAAAGCATAGAAAAGTGTAAAGATTTATAAAATTTATATAGTATAATTATCGACAATATAAATTTGAATTAAAAATATCTTGTTAGGAGAGACTTATGCCTTCATTTGACATTGTTTCGGAAGTCGAAATGAACGAAGCAAAAAATGCTGTTGATAACGCTAACCGTGAACTTGAAACTCGCTTTGACTTTAGAGGCGTTGATGCGTCAATAGAGCTTAATGATAAAACCATTAAACTAAAAGCAGAAGCTGATTCACAGGTTATGCAGTTGTTTGATATTTTAGCGAGCAAAATATCAAAACGCGGTATGGACGTATCAAGTTTAGAGCTGCAAGATATTTCACGTGCGGGAAAAAATGTTTACCGTAATGTTGCGCTAAAGCAAGGTATCGAAAAAGATATGGCTAAAAAAGTCGTTAAAGCCATTAAAGACTCTAAAGTAAAAGTACAAGCCGCGATCCAAGGCGAAGAAGTACGTGTAACGGGTAAAAAACGTGATGACCTACAAGAAGCCATGCAAGTAGTACGCAGTGCTGATTTAGGGCAACCATTTCAGTTTAAAAACTTTAGAGATTAGAAAGCTAGGAGCTAGGTTTCTAGGTGCTAGAAAAAGCCAAATTGCAGCAATGTAGTTTGGCTTTTTTAGTTTAGAACTTATGATTATTCCTAGAACCTAGAGTATTTAGATGTATAGCCGTCCATTGACTTTTGTGCTTAAAATAATCACAATAGCGACCTATTTTCAAGGTGCTTGTGGTTACTTTTCAAGGTTGTTGATTAAGTAAAGCAAGATAATCGGGAAGTTGGTGGCGTTTATAGGATATAAACGAAGTCCAACACTGCCCCCGCAACGGTGATACATACTTTTAGCTAAATTTATTAGCGAGTTATGTTAAGTCCGGAGACCGGCCTTGAAGTCAATTTACTATCACTTGTGCGGTGGGCGCGGGTCAGGGGATATCATGTTAAACAAATCTACTCTAGGCGTAGCAATTGCCGCTGCGTTGTCTTTTTCTGTGTCTGCAGAGCAATCAATAGAACGCCTGACGGTAACCGCTAATAAATTTGAGCAATCAATTACTGATGTACTTGCCAGTGTAACTGTTATTGAGCGCAGTGATATTGAAACAAGTAATGTCCGTGATTTACCGAGTTTACTAGCAACCCAAGTTGGTTTTCAAATAAATTCCAATGGTGGCTTTGGGCAAAGTTCTGGCGTGTCACTTCGCGGTTCAAGCTCGCGACATACACTTATTTTGATTGATGGCGTACGTACGGGCTCTGCAACCCTTGGTTATAAATCAATTAGTAATATTCCTCTTAATTCAATAGAGCGCATTGAAATTGTTAAAGGCTCTCGTGCTGCAGTTTATGGGTCTGACGCGCTCGCTGGTGTGATCAATATTATTACTCGTACAAAGGAATCCGTCAGCCTAGATGCAACATTTGGTACTGATGCTTATCAAAATTATCAAGTTGCAGGTACAACGGTAGTTGATGCTGTTAAAGCGTCGTTTAATGCTGGGTTTGAAAAAACGGATGGCTTTGACGTATTGCAAGGCGTAGCACCGGATGAAGATGGTTATGAGAACAAAAATTTAGGATTTAATATTCGCTATGCAGATGAGCTGTTAGGTGAGCTTAAAGCGCTGGGTCAATACAGTGAAGGTAATGCACAATACGACAATGCTTTCTCGCCTATTGATAGTATCGTAGAAAATAATGAATTTGAAAATTATCAGCTAGGGCTGGGTTGGGATAAATCCTTTACCGATCATAAGCACTCAATTAATGTTGCTATTGCAACCGATGATTCTGACAACAAAGGCTATGATTACACTGGTGCGATTATTACTAATAGTTATAAAACAAAACGTAAACAATTTGATTACCACGGCAGTTATAATGCAAGCCAAGTTTTAACCGTTAATGGCGGGTTTAATTGGTATAAAGATGAAATATTTACTAATGGTAAGGCTTATCTAGCGGATAGCAAAGTAGCTAAAGCTGCATTTCTTGGGGGCTATTTTGATGATAATAAAGTCATTGCAAATTTAGCATTGCGTTTAGATGATGATGAGCAGTTTGGTAATGAAACAACTTACGCCGCAGCTGTTGGTTATCACTTAAATAAGCGTGCAACACTTCGATTGAGCCAAAGCACGGGCTTTAAAGCGCCAACATTTAATGATCTTTATTTTCCTGACCCTTTATCTCCAGGTAATCCAAATTTAGCACCAGAGACATCAACTAACCAAGAGTTAGGTTTGAGTTTAGACTTTTCTCAAGCAAAGCTTGATATATCAATATTCAGAAATAATATTGAAAACCTAATTGCATGGGCACCTAATGCAGCTGGTAAATGGCAGCCAGAAAATATAAATGAAGCACGCCATGAGGGTGTTGAGTTTAGCTTTGCCAATACAGTACTTGGTTTTGATAATCAGTTTAATTTTACTTATTTAAATGCTGAAAATACCGAAACGGGTGTAGCACAAACTAATGTTTCACCACGTACTGTGAACTGGTCTGTTGCGAAGCAGTGGGGCGATTTTGATGCCGGTTTTGATATGCAGTACCGTAGTGATCGTCAAGGTAAAGTAACAGAGCTTAGTTCTTATACGTTATGGAACTTAACTGCAAATTATCAATTTAACAGTGCGCTTTCATTTTCTGCTCGTGTTGAAAACTTATTTGATAAGCAATACAACGCGGTTGACTCAAGTATGGATTATGTAACTGGCGAAGTGTTTTACTACAATACAGTTGACCGTCGCTTCTTTGTTGGCGCAAGTTACCAGTTCTGATCTCGTTCTAGCTTAAATAAAAAAGCCCGACACTTTTGTTTGTCGGGCTTTTTTATATTTAGATGAAAATGCTTATTTAGCACTTTGCTTAGTTTACTAAAAACTGTTTATAGTCTTTTTCAAACTTTTTCAGCTTTGGTGCTATCAATAAACTGCAATAGCGTTGCTCAGGGTTTTCGTTGTAGTAGTCTTGGTGATACTGCTCTGCTGGGTAGTAAGTGGTTGCAGGGCTAACTTCAGTGACGATATCTTCGCGTATTTGGCTTTGTAATTTTGCAATATATTGATTAGTTTGCGCTTGCTGCTCGCTATCATGATAATAAATCACACTTCGATATTGGGTACCTATATCATTACCTTGGCGGTTTAGCTGAGTGGCATCATGCAGGGTAAAAAACATCGCCAGTAAGGTTTCATAGCTTATCAGGCTACTGTCAAACTTAATCTGTACAACCTCTGCGTGGCCGGTGAGGCCAGTGCAAATTTGTTTATACGTAGGCTCAGTTGTTTCGCCGCCAGTATAGCCAGAGCTTACTTGTAAAACGCCTTTCACGCGCCTAAACGCGGCATCAATACACCAAAAGCAGCCACCACCAAATGTTGCAGTTTCATTTGTTATACTCATTTAGTTGTTCCTTAAAGCTGTTAAATTACACGGATTATCTAGCGTAACAGAAGAACGAGCAAGGAGGTTTATTATTTCATTTAATTACGGCAGGGAAGTGTGTTGAAGTGAACAGTAGCGTTGCTATGGGTTTGCAACGCTACGATGAGATTAAAGCTCTTTTAGCGGCCTTTCAGCTTCTTGTTGGTTGAGCTTTTGTTGTAAAAACTCAGGAGACTGAGTATTGCGAGCCAGCGCATAGTACGCCGCAGGAACAACAAATAGCGTAAGTATGGTTGCGACAATAACACCAGTAAACACCACTACACCAATTACCATACGGCTCTCTGCACCAGGGCCTGAGGCTAGCACTAGTGGCACCGCACTCATTACCGTAGTCAAAGAGGTCATAATAATTGGTCGCAATCTTTGGGTTGCTGCTTGTAAAATAGCTTCACTAAACTCTACGCCTTTATCGCGCAATTGATTGGTAAATTCGACAATCAATATACCGTTCTTAGCACTAAGACCAATCAGCATTACAATGCCTATTTGGCTGTAAATGTTTATGGTTAGTCCTGCAACCCATAAACCAAACATTGCGCCCATCAAACCCAGTGGCACAGTGAGCATGATCACAAAGGGGTGCATAAAGCTTTCAAACTGAGCGGCTAAAACTAAGAAGGTAACAGTAAGCGCTAGAATGAAAACATACGTCATCGCTGAGGCACCTTCATAATATAATTGCGATTCACCTTTATAATCAATGGCGCCATCAATTTCGTTTTCTTCCATTGCCACTTTATTTAAAAAGTTAAGCGCTTCTTCAAGGGTGTAACCATCGGCGAGGTTAGCGCTCAAAGTAATAGCACGCATTCGGTTGTAACGATTTAGCCTTGATGCAGTGGCTTCTTCTTTTAAGCTAATTAAGCTATCTAGAGGAACCAGTTCATCACTGCGAGATTTTAAGTAAATATTTGATATATCGGTAGGATCAGCAAAGTCAGCTTTAGTGCCTTTTAAGATCACATCGTACTCTTCACCACGGTCAATAAAGGTGGTAACACGGCGTTGACCTAACATGGTTTCAAGGGTGCGGCCAACATCCGAAACTGAAATCCCTAAATCCGCCGCTTTGTTTTTATCGATACTGATCAAAAACTGCGGGAAGGTTTCTTTGTAGTCATGGTCAATACGCACCAGTCCTGGGTTTTTCTCTGCACGTTCAATGATCCGGTCTCGCCAATCAGCTAATTGTGCATAATCATTACCTTGCAGGACAAACTCAATGGGCCGTGATGAGCCACCGCCACCAATACCACGGCGCATAATAGCAAACGCGCGCACATCGGTGACTTCAGTCATTTTTGCACTGATCTCATCCATTACTTCCCAAGTTGAACGTTTACGTTCATCCCAGTCTGCCATACCAACAATTGCCACACCACCGCTGCCACCCCAGCCAGGAACGCGTACCAGCACTCGACTTAGTTCGCCCGCTTCGGAATAAGGCATTAAACGTTCTTCAATTTTTGCCATGTTGGCGGCGTTATTTTCATAACTTGCCCCTTCAGGGCCACTCATCATGATAAAGAAAGTACCACGGTCTTCTTTTGGCGTAAGTTCTGAAGGAATTTGTTGGAACAGTAAATAACTAACAAAACCAGCCAGCAGTAGGGTGATTGTTAAACCACCTGAACGCGTCATATTTGAGCGTAAAGAGTTTTTATAACTTTGCTCAATCTTACTAAAGATACGGTCCA
Source organism: Pseudoalteromonas sp. SG41-1 (assembly GCF_014164575.1). Lineage (NCBI taxonomy): Bacteria > Pseudomonadati > Pseudomonadota > Gammaproteobacteria > Alteromonadales > Pseudoalteromonadaceae > Pseudoalteromonas > Pseudoalteromonas sp. SG41-1. Next base: position 34,097 of record NZ_JACJFL010000015.1, on the reverse strand, counting down.
TCCATTGGCTGAATTTACTCTCTTTTGAGGATGGTTTAAGTACTAATGAACACAACGCTGGCGAGAGTGTTAATGCGGTAATGCTTGAGAAGAATACCGCGGCGCTGACGGCCATCGCAAACTCGGTAAATAATGCGCCGATACGGCCATCCATAAATACCAAGGGGACAAACACCGAGATCAGCACTAAGGTGGTGGCAATAATTGCAAAGCCAACCTCACGGGCGCCACGATAAGCGGCTAGTAGGGCAGGTTCGCCCAGTTCGATACGCCGGTGAATGTTTTCTAGCATTACAATCGCGTCATCAACAACCAAGCCAATTGCTAGCACCAGCGCCAGTAGTGTCAATAAGTTAATTGAGTAACCCATCGCCAATAAGAACATAAAGCTACCGACCAGCGCAACTGGGACTGTTACCGCTGGGATCAAGGTGGCGCGAATGTTCCCTAAAAATAAGAAGATAATTAATACCACCAAGGCCATAGAAATAGCCAAGGTTCTGTAAACCTCGTTAATTGATTCTTTAATGAATATTGACGAGTCGTAGCTGTCTTGAATAGTTGTGCCTTCTGGCAGGTTGCGTTTGATTTTTTCAAGTTCAGCACGGGCATTATCAACCACGGTAAGTGTATTCGCTTTAGCTTGTTTAACAATACCAAGGCCAACCATATTGCGGCCATTACCTCGGAATAAGCTTTCATCGTCAGCGGCTTCTAATTTTACATCAGCGACTTCACCAAGACGAACTAAGTAACCATCGTCGCCACGTTTAATTACTAGGTTTTGAAAATCACGCTGCTCTTTGTAACTACGCGCTGTTCGAACTGTAAAGTCACGGTCGATAGATTCTATCTCACCTGCAGGTAGCTCAACATTTTCAGTTCGTAGGGTGTTTTCTATGTCACTACTGGTTATGCCACGAGCAGCCATTGCTTGGCGGTTGAGCCAAATTTTCATGGCATATTTACGTTCACCACCAACACGTACATTGGAAACACCATCTACCACAGCTAAACGGTCGACAATAAAGCGCTGTGCATAATCAGATAGTTGCAATGAATCCATTGTGTCGCTATTGAGTAAAAACCATGCAATAGGGCTTTCATCACTGTTAGATTTAGATACTTCTGGCGGGCGTACTTGCTCAGGTAGACTATCAAGTGCGCGCGCTACACGTTCGCGGACATCGTTTGATGCGGCATCAATATCACGGCTGATATTAAATTCAATGGTAATATTTGAGCGGCCATTTCTACTTGATGAATTAATGCTTTTAATGCCTTCAATACCGGAAATACGGTTTTCCAGCACTTGGGTAATTTTTGTTTCAATGATCTCGGCTGACGCTCCCGTATATTCAGTGCTTACACTGACTATGGGTGATTCAATATCAGGATATTCGCGCAGCGGTAACATCGAAAAAGCCACTAAGCCAAAGGTTAGTAACAGTAGGTTAATTACAATTGCAAAAACGGGACGTTTGACACTGGTATCAGTAATTTTCACAGTTTACCCCTTCACAGTAACTTTGCTGCCTGAGCGAATTTTAATAATTCCTTCAGTAACAATTTGTTGCCCATTACTAATACCTTCATCAATGGCAACCCAACCATTGTGACGACCTGCAACGTGAACCTCTACTTTAGTGGCTATTCCGTCTTCAATTTGAAAAACATAATGTTTATCTTGTTGTGGGATCACCGCTTTCTCTGGCACCATCATCGCTTGATTCGAGCTAAGTTGTAACGCGGTCTTGAGCAACATGCCAGGGCGTAATAAACCACTTTTATTCGCGAAGCTTGCTGTGACTTCAACACTGCGGGTGATTGAATCAATCCGAGCACTAACGTGCGTTACTTTACCGGTGAAGGTTTTTTCAGGGTAAGCATCATTTTGGGTCATTACTTTCATGCCAACGTTTAATTGCGCAAGGTATTTTTCTGGGACTTTAAAATCGACTTTAATAATGCTTATATCATCTAAGCTTGTAATAATTGTGCTGTTATTTACATAAGCACCTACTGAGATCTGACGCTTACCTAAAATACCTGAAAAAGGCGCGATAATAGTCATTTCAGATAATTTTGTTTTGGCGTTTTCAAGCTGAGCTTCGGTTGCATCAACGCGAGAAAGTTGCTCTTCGAGTAATGACTTTGCAGTTGCTTGTGAGCGAGAAAGCTCTGTTAAGCGTTCAAGTTGACGTTTTTCTTCGCGTAAGTTGATTGCCAGCTCTTTAACAGTGAGCTCTTCTTGCTGCGATTGCAATTGTACGAGCTTTTGACCTTTACTGACTAAATCACCGTCTTTGAAATAAATGTCAGTTACGTAATCATTTTGTGCGCTTTGTATATAAATTGCTTGATTAGCGCGGGCACTGCCGATAGCCTCAATGAGGACAGCATTTTCTTCACTTGCAACAGTGTGAGCGGTTACTTGCGTTGCATTAACTGTGAAGTCAGATTGCTCACCTTGGCTGCTTGGTAAATAAAGATAAACACATAGCCCCAAAAGTAGAGTAATAATAAATGGAAAGAGCGCTTTGCCAGATTGCTTTGCATACATTGTTAAAAATACCGGAGAATTAATTGCCTCTAGTGTACAAAATTACAGCGTGAATTGGCGGCCGCGTATCTCATAAATCTGTCGGTTAGGCGTAAAAGTTCAGTTGTTTTTCATTTTGTTCCCATTTTATGTTTGTGTGTGAGAGAGTTATGAAGTTAACGAGCAAATGTCCGCGTTGTATGAAAATACGTAAATTGATAATTTGGGCTATAATTATGTACGCTTTTTATATTGTTTTTTATCGTTATGGTTAAACGCAAAAACGCTGTTTTGAAATTGCGTGCGCAAGGTGCGCGCAATGGTATCGAAACTCTCACTGTCGGTGCGGTTGGGCTTTTATTTATAATGCTAGTTAATTTACTGCGGCCCGACGAAATTAGCATTTTCGAAATTTTCTTGGTGAGTTTATGTTTGGCTGCCATTTTTGTTGGGTTTTTAAAAACCCAAGAGCCATTTTACAGTTTAGTTATTACAGAAAAGGAGCTTACTTACCAGCATAAGTATGGCTGCTGGTGTGTTAAGCAAGAAAATCTAAATTACAGTGGTATTCCTAAAGTAGAACAAGAACTTGAGCAACTTGAGTTAAATGCTGTAGGTATCAAACTTAACGACACCGATGAATTTTTATTACAACTAGGACCAAGAATTGCGGGTAAATTATTGATCGAACAACGACATTTATTTATGCAAGTAATTCAAAAACATTGCAAAAATGGCAATTGCCCATCAGAATGGTTAGTTGAGGATAATCATTACACTTCTGTGAATGGTCGCAGTTTTAATGGCCTTATAGCCATGTTTGCTAATAGAATGCGACATCTACGACAATTAACAGGATATGACTTACTGTTACCAGCAAGTGTATTGGATAGAAGTATTTGGGATTTTAGCCACAGCTTAAATGCATGGCGGAACAACCCAGTAGTATTTATTGAATCTCAATTAGAGAGTAAGACGCCTGAAAATAGGCGTTAGTTAGTAGGATGAAGCGATGAGTCAAGATAGATCTTTTATTAAAAGTGGCAGAAATACCATAATCCATAAAGATAAAAAACTCGATTTAGTGATCGTGAATTCTGAAGTGCACCCAAAAATAAAGGTAACTCAACATGGTTTAGAACCATTCAAAGAAGAGTTGCCAAAAAACCGTCGTGAAGCTAAAGAACGCTATTTAGAAATGGTCTATGTTGGCAGTGTAGACGTATTTGGTGAAGAGAAGCGTTTACTGTTTATTCAGGCGTTAGATGGCCGTGAGTATAAGATAGATTATAGTAAAATAGGCACAAAGTTATTTGTCCGTATTCACCAAGATAGCTATTTATAACATCCTCTCTTTTGTATCTGGCATTGTTGTTGCTTAATTTATTGATTGGCGTGGCTATTAACATTAAGGCTATGTAATTTCAGTTTTAAATGAGGAATCAGTGCATGAAATCCCCCTTGATAGTTTTACCGTTATTAGCTGTATTGACAGCATGCGGTGGCGGCGGAGGCGGCAACGATAATCCCGTGGTTGCAGCATCCGTTTTTGCTGGCGATGATCAGCGCATTATTGAAAAAAGTGAATTTACTATTGAAGCCAAAGGTTCGCCTGTTGATGGTACTTTTACGTGGCAGAGAGTAAGTGGACCAATTATTGACAGTTTCCCCCTTGATGGTGCACTACAAACAATTACCGCCCCCGATATTAAAGCAAACAGCGAATTATTATTGCGTGTTAGTTATCAAACCACAGATGGCCAATTAGTAAGTGATGACTTACTGATCGAAATTGAGTCAAATAATCAGCTTCCTCAGGTTATTGTTACTCAAACTTCACCCGAAACACTGCCTTCTGATTATAAAGATACAATTACTTTAAGTGGTGCCAGCTCAGTTGATCCGGATGAAAATGGCCAAATTAATAGCTATAACTGGCAACAAATTGCAGGACCAACGCTTGCTGTAGATAGTAATAGCAATGCAACAATTACTTTCACTCATCCGTTACTTGATACCAACACGCAGATCACTTGGCTGTTAACAGTTGTCGATGATGAGGGGGGAGAAGCAAGCACGCAATATTCACATACCTTAAATAAAACCAGCGATGTGATTATTGCCAATGCTGGTATTGATCAGAGTGCTATTGAGCTGGAAAAAGTGACCTTAGATGCTACAGGTTCAGAAACAGTAACAGACACCTTTAAATGCTATTGGCAACAAATATCTGGCAATGCAATACTTGATAATCAGCAACAATGCATTACCTCTTTTACTGCACCAGCGACCGAAGCGGTTAACACGCATACCTTTGAAGTAACCGTGACTGATAGCAAAGGGCGCACAGATACAGACACCGTCAATATCGTGGTTAAATCAAAACCGCTTGGTTTGCTCAATGATACCGGTATGGATAAATGTTACAACAACACCCAAGAAATAGCCTGTACGAGCCCTGACTTTCCTCGCCAAGATGCTGTTTTGGGTCGTGACAGCGTCGCAACTACACATATAGAAAAAGTCGGTAAAGGTGAATTGGCTTTTGATTTTACTAAATTAAATGAGTTCGCAGATGAACTGAGTGATTCTGCAAGCAACTTTAGTTGTATTCGCGATAACGTAACGGGTTTGATTTGGGAAGTAAAAAGCCCTAATACAGGCACTTTGCCAAATACGGCGTTGCGTGAAGGTCAAAATCACTACACATGGTATTTAAATAGTGGCGATGGCGTACAAACGGGGAGTGTACAAGGGACACCGAATAGTACTTGCCCAAGTAGTAGTAACTGTAATTTGCAGGTGTATATTAATGCCGTCAATACACTCGATTATTGTGGTGGTACCAACTGGCGAGTGCCTACTTACACAGAGTTATTAACGCTACTTAATTATGGCAAGCATGGACAATCAATATTGCTTGATGAGAATTATTTTCCTAATACGCCTAATAGCAACTTATTAGAGGATGGACTAATTTATTGGACCTCACAAACTTCGGCCGATGGTACCAGTTTATCGCAAGCGTATGTTTTTGATATGAGTAACGGCAATGATCTGGCTTATCCAAAAGGTAATACCGCCTTTGTGCGCTTGGTTAGAACTGCAGGAGCATCGCAATGAAATCATTATTAGTTGGCTTACTGCTACTTAGTCCTGCCGTGATGGCTGTGCAGACTTGCTACACTGGTGTGACCGAAACAACACCCGCAACCCGTTTTACAGTTAGTGTTGATGGCACCGTTAGCGACAGTGTAACCGGGCTAATGTGGCAAACCTGTAGTTATGGACAAGGTTATGATGTTGCCACCAACAGCTGTATTAATAGTGCTGTAAAAGTAAATTGGCAAGAGGCGCTAAGAGCCGCAGTGAATGACCGAACAGGTGCATATACAGATTGGCAAGTACCTAATAATAAAGAGCTTGCTAGTATTTTAGAGCACAGCTGTGTTACCCCAAGTATTAATCAGTCTGTATTTTTAGGTAATAAAAGTGAAAACTATTGGACAAATACTTCAGGTATTGCCGATAAAACTTCAGCTTGGGTATACACCTTTGACAGAGGCCTTAACAGTTTGCACGATAAAACCTCATTTGTGTACCTACGTCTAGTACGTTATGAAAAGTAGCTAGCTTAGTTAATTGAAATACTGCTGCAATATCTCTAACCGCGCTTGTTCTAGCGCGGTTTTTATTGCTGCGCCCTTAATGCCTTGCGTAATAAATTGCTGCGGGTTAATTGCTTTAGCTGCTTTGGTTGCTGTTAATAATTTTTGATTAGCCAGTGATGCTGCTTGGTTAATCTCAACGGCTTTAAGAACTGCCTCGAACCGTTCAGGGCGGCGCCATAAATCGAGTTGATTGCAGCAACGGAGTAGTTGCTGTGCGGTGATTGTTTGGCTACTTAAGGTTGCTTGGTGGGCATTAAGTTGTAATGCCAAATCGCGTACGTCATTTGGTAAACGAATAGTTTGACTGAGAATTTTAATCTCTTCTTGCGTCAATGATGCAGTGGCTTGTGCAAACAATAATGCCTGATCGGTTATATTTTGGCTTTGTGCGTAAGCGTAACGGTTTTTTAGTTGTTGATATAACTCATCGCTCCAGTTACCTGCTAAGGCAGGGCTGATTGCACTAAGCGCGCCTAACTGCGCTAAAATATTCAAAAACTCAGCAAATGCGCCATCCGTTAATGATTTTTCACATTCTAGCCAAATGCGTTCTGCGGTGAGTGTTTGTAACTCACCTTGGTTGATCATCTGTGTTAGCAATTGCTGGGTTTCTTCGGCAATCGTAAAACCAAGATAATGATAACGAGCTGCAAAACGGGCAACGCGTAATATACGTAGTGGATCTTCGCTAAATGCGTCAGATACATGGCGCAAAATGCGGTTGTCTAAATCTTGCTTGCCGCCATAAGGATCAATTAAGTTGCCATCTTGTGCTTTTGCAATAGCGTTAACGGTTAAATCGCGGCGGCGTAAGTCGTCTTCTAAGGTAACATCTGCTGAAAACTCGCAGACAAAGCCCGTGTAACCTTGGCCTTGTTTTCGCTCGGTACGAGCTAGTGCGTATTCTTCTTTAGTTTTTGGGTGTAAAAAAACGGGAAAGTCTTTACCAACTTGTTGATAGCCTTGTTTGATCAGTTGCTCAGGAGTTGCACCGACCACCACATAATCGCGCTCTTTGATGATTCGCCCTAATAGCTCATCACGAACTGCTCCACCGACCAAATAAACTTGCATAATTTCCCCTGAATATTAACTGTGCAAACTATTTTACGTTATTTAGCTAATAAAACGCTAACAAGGTTTTCACTTACGCTGTTTTTTTGCCATTATAGGCCGTGATTTAATCAGTAAGGAAATTTAGGGTGTATTTAAGCTATTTTGGCTTGTCAGAGAAACCGTTTTCAATCGCGCCAAATCCACAGTACTTATTTTTAAGCGAACGCCATAAAGAGGCGTTGGCGCATTTAACTTATGGCTTAGGTGAAGCCGGTGGGTTTGTATTGTTAACCGGTGAGGTGGGAACAGGGAAAACGACCTTAACCCGCAGTTTGCAAGAGCAGTTACCTGAAAACACACAAGTGGCGTTGATCCATAATCCAGCACTGTCACAATTGGAACTGTTAGCGAGTATTTGCGATGAATTTCATATTGTTTATGACGAGCAAAATGCGACGTTAAAAACCTTAACTGATGCAATTAAAAAGCATCTTGAAGCAAATCATCAAGCTGGTGGCCACACTATTTTGATTATTGATGAAGCTCAGCTTTTAGCCCCTGACGTACTAGAACAGCTTCGCTTATTAACTAACATAGAAACAAATCATAAAAAATTACTACAAATAGTATTGGTTGGTCAGCCAGAATTACAGGCTTTATTAAAGCGTAATGAGTTGCGTCAGTTAGCGCAGCGGATCACTGCTCGTTATCATTTACTACCGTTAACTGAAGGACAAACTTTTGCTTACGTTAAACATCGTTTGTATGTTGCAGGTTGTGATCGGGGACTATTCTCAAATGATGCGTTAAAAACGATTCACTTAGTTACTGCAGGTATTCCGCGTTTAGTAAATTTATTATGTGAACGCTGTTTAATGGGAGCTTTTTCTAAGCAGCTAACGATGATTGATAGTGATATAGTAATGCGCTCAGCACAAGAAGCGTTACCGCCGAGTGCATTAAGTTCCGTTAGCATAGAGCAGCAGTCGTCGTTTAATTGGCTCTATCCGTTGGCATTTTTAACTGTGCTCAGTCTGGGTATTGGTTTGTCGTTCATTCTTTAATTAATGGTCATATATGTCGTATTTATTAGATGCCTTAAAACAATCAGAACAACATGATGAAGCGTCAGCACATGACAGAAACGCTGAGCAATTAAAACAGCAGCAAGAACTACAGCGTTATCGTTTTATTGCGATTTCGCTTGGCTTGTTGGTTGCTTTTTTACTGACCTTGATGGCAGGGTTTTCAATTGGTAAATGGTTACAAAAAAATCATTTAAATACCCCTGAACAAATGGTAACGAGTGTTCAGGATCAATCAGTGGAGCCTGCTGATGACAAAACACCTGTGCCTGCCACAGTGAAGCCTGAGCAATCGATACCTGTGCAAACAAATCCAGTACAAACTAGCCCAGCGCAAGTTGCTAGCACGCAGCCGATGTCTCAGCCGCAATTTGTTCAACCTCAGCAATACCAACAAGCAACAGGGCAATATCAGTGGGTGCAAGTGCCAGTAAATACTGCACCAGCTTATCCGCAAGGTCAGCCAATACTGGTGCAAACACCTAATGGTTATCAGCAAGTATATGCAGCGCCTCAGCAGCAATATAATCCTAATGCAGTGCAAATGCAGCCAATGATTAACAATAGCGCTAGCAATATCGATATGAGTAAATACAAAGTATTGGGGAAGCCTCTTGGCGAACCGACTAGTGAGAAATCAAAGCCGGTTGCAACGGTAAGCGATGAAGAACTTGAAACTGTGCCAACGGCGCTTAAAAATGCCTTTGCTCGCGCTATCGAAGATACTCAAAGCACCCAATCTCATCAAGTAACGCAAGGCACTAAAAATTCATCTTATGCTGAGCCGATTGAGTTACTACCTGATGCTTTGTTGGCATTGATGCCAGAAATTAAATACCAAGCGCATATTTACTCATCATCACCTGATAAACGTTGGGTTAAGCTCAATAATCGGGAGTTGTATGAGGGGGATAGCATTGGGGACTTAAGAGTATTAGAGATCACTCCAGAGCAAACGGTGCTGAGCTTTGATGATTATGAATTTAGCTTAAAAGCGCTGCAAGATTGGCCCGAGTGAAGATTAGATAGCTACTTCGCGCAGGCCAATTTCGTTTTCGGCGATTATTACGGCAAAATTGAATTTTTGAAAAATCTAATTAAATCAATGTTGAAATCCGCTGGTTTAATGGCGGATTCTAACGAATCTTGAGTTCGGTTGTGCGCCAGATCTATATCTTGAACTTGTGTGTAGTGAGCGTGTTTTGCATTGTAAAAAGTTTTCACTTGAGGTTTAAGAGGGCTGCTAGGGTTGCTTTTGGTCACTAGGCCGACTTTTTGACTCGACAGTTTAACTAACGTGCCAACTGGATGAACGCCAATACACTGAATAAATTTAGTCAGTAACCCGCCATCAAAGCTATCTGGACAACCGTCTTTGAGTATTTTAAAGGCCTTGATTGGCTCCATGCCGGCCTTATAAACACGCTCTGCGGTAAGTGCGTCATAGACATCAACAATCGATGCCATACGCACGTACTGGCTTATTTCATCAGCTCGCTTGCCAAACGGGTAACCCGTGCCATCTAGTCGCTCATGATGAAAGCCTGCAATATCGACAGCAATGCCTTTAAGGCCCGCCAGTTCTAAAATTTCTTTACTAAAGCGCGCATGATCCTGAATCACTTTATATTCTTGATCGGTTAACTTACCCGGCTTATTAAGAATGTCATCCGGTATCTGAATTTTACCAATATCATGTAACAGCGCACCGGTGGCAAGTTCTTCAATAAGCGCTCGTTCAAAACCTAAGTGTTTGGCAAAAATACTGATTAAGATCGAGACGTTGATCGAGTGTTCTAGTAGGTAGGCGTCTTTTTCACGCATACGGGTGATGCATGCTAGGGCATCTTGATTACGAAATACCGAATCAATAAAGCCGCTAGCTAATTCTTTAAAGGGGGCAATATCTATAGTGTTACCGGCTTTTATATCGGTAAATGCTTTGCTTTGCAGTTGTTTTGCTTCGCTGTAGAGCTTAAATGCTTTGTCCATCTCTTGCTCAACACTGTGTGTTGTAGACCAAGGATCACGTTGTTTAGGCGGTTCAACCTGTATATCGTTTGTTGTGGCTGTAGGAGTGAGTTCAACGATGGTTTTATCAGGATCAATTTCGATTTCTAAGATACCGGCTTTTATAAGCTGCTGCACGCCTGCTTGCGTTTTTACCCAACCTTGGTTTTTGATTTTTATTTTACCAGTTTGTTTAGTTACGCTATGCACAAACATACCTGGCATAAGCTGATCGATTGGGATAATTTTCAATGTGTTTACTTCATAATAAATAACATACTACAAAACTAGCAAACTTTTTACTGGATAAGTAGTAAAAAGGGCGCTAATTAGCGCCCTTTGTTAATATCTACTTAAACTCTACTCGTCATCTTCAACTAAAGTCATTAGTGATGTATTACCGCCCGAAGCCGTTGTATCAATACTTATGGTCTTTTCTGTTACTAAGCGTTTGATTAGCGTGTCGTAGTACTCAGCACTGATCACTGGCAAAATAGCTCCTTTACGTTGTGCCAGCTGTTGACTGAAGTAACCTAAGCGCGATGAGCGCGCTGCAACAACAGCACCTGCTAAATGAGGGTGCGCCAAAATAGCTTGTAACTGATTCGGCTTAGCTACTTGGAATACCCCTTCAGCAATACCAGTTGAGATAAATTTATCTTTAAAGGCTACCGCTTCGTCATAGAATAACTCAGATGCTACGGTGATCACGGTATTACCAGCAGCAAGAGCTGTGATGATCGAAATAGCCCAGAAGTTAAACGAGGTACTCTTATCTGCATAACAAACCACACAACCACGCGCTTCAAGGTGAAGGGTGTTTGATTCACCTGTTGGCCCCGGCAAAGTAGTAAACTTACGCATGTGCTTTTCAAGGCGATTAAGCTGGGCACGTGCATCGGCAAGTGTTAATGCTAAATCGTCGGCTAGTTCATCGATAATATCGACTGTGGCAACTTTAGCTAATAGCTGACGTACCGCTGAAACACGATCGTTCAGTGGTGTTGCGCGCCAAATTTTTTCATCGCGCATTGAATTTGCCATTAACTTCTCGACTTGCTCAGCAGCACCTGAATAGTGGTGAGTGTCAAGCTCGTCTGGCGTCAAGTTAGTCATTTGCACGTTTTCAGGCGATGCTTTTTCTTTAACTAAACGAGTTAAGTAGTTAGGGCCACCTGCTTTAGGTCCGGTGCCAGATAAACCACGACCACCAAACGGTTGTACGCCAACAATCGCGCCAATCATATTACGGTTAACGTAGACGTTCCCGGCACGCGACATTTTTGCTAAGTATTCACAACGCTCTTCGATGCGTGAATGGATACCCATGGTTAAACCAAACCCAGTGTTATTTATTTGGTCAATCACGTTATCAAGTTCTGTGCCTTTAAAGCGAATGATATGCACACATGGGCCAAATACTTCACGTTTCAGTACAGATAGATCTTTGATTTCATATAAACGTGGCGCAAAGAAATACGCTCCGTTTTCGCTGTTATCTGGAATATCACACTCATAATGCAGTGTTGCGTTGCCTTTTAAGTACTCAACGTGTTCGTTTAAGTTCTTCAAGGCTTTTTCATCAATTACAGGGCCGATATCGGTTGATAGTAATGATGGATCGCCAATGTGTAGCTCTTTTAACGCGCCTTTGATCATTTCAATTACGCTATCTGCGATATCTTCTTGAATGAACAATACACGCAGTGCAGAACAACGTTGACCAGCACTTTGGAAACCAGAGCTGATCACATCGTCAACGACTTGCTCTGGCAGTGCTGTTGAATCTACGATCATACAGTTCTGACCGCCTGTTTCGGCAATCAACGGTACTTGAAGATCATTACGTGCAGCAAGTGTTTGAGAAATGATGGTACCGGTCTCAGTAGAGCCTGTGAACATAACCGCTTGAATGCGTTCATCAGGAACAATGGTTTTTCCTACTTCACTACCACGTGCGATAACAGGCTGTACCACATGCTCTGGTAAACCAACAGATAACATAAGCTCAATAGTACGCAGTGCAATATAGCTAGTTTGTTCAGCTGGCTTTGCAATAACAGTGTTACCAGTTACGATTGCTGCAGCAACTTGACCTAAGAAGATTGCTAGTGGGAAGTTCCATGGGCTGATACATAAAATCACACCACGGGCTTCAAAACGCTCATCTTCACTTAGCTCTTCGGCGCGAGCAGCGTAGTAGCGACAAAAATCAACCGCTTCACGTACTTCGTCAATACCATCTTGTGCTACTTTGCCGGCTTCTTTGATACAGATAGCCACAAGTTCGTCGTGATGACGTTCTAGAATATCAGCAATGCGGCGTAATAGGTTTGCGCGCTCTTTAACTGGCGTTTGTGACCACGACTCAAAGGCGGTTTCTGCATTGCTTAGTAGAGTGAGCATATCATCGCTATTTTGTAGCTTGATATGACCGATAATCTCTTGATGATTGGCAGGGTTTTTAACTGCAATTGAACCTTCAGGAATATCGCTTTCACTAATACGGTGCTCTGCAAACCAGTTATCAAGATTTTCCTTGAATGGCGTGATCACATTGATATCGGTTAAATCCATACCTTTTGAGTTAGCACGTTCAGCGCCGTATAAATCAATTGGCATCTTAATTTGCGTGTTGTACTTGTTACGCAAACCTTGCAGTGTTTCTACCGGATCCGGTAATAACGATTCAACAGGTTTAGTGGTATCAACAATGGCGTTAACAAACGATGAGTTAGCACCGTTTTCAAGTAAACGACGCACTAAATAAGCCAATAAATCTTCGTGCTGACCTACAGGGGCATAAACACGACACTGAATTTTTTCTTCAGTTACGATTTGGTCGAATAATGATTCACCCATACCGTGCAGGCGTTGGAATTCAAAACCTTGGTTATCACCTTTAGCAACTTCTAAAATTGTTGCCGCAGTGTAGGCATTGTGGGTTGCAAACTGTGGATAAAGTACATCACGTGCTTCTAGCATTTTGATAGCACATGCTTTGTAAGATACGTCGGTTGTTGCCTTACGAGTAAATACTGGGAAGTGCTCTAAACCATCTTGTTGTGTGGTTTTGATTTCGGTATCCCAGTAGGCACCTTTAACTAAACGCACCATCATTTTACGACCAACACGGCTGGCAAGCTCAGTTAACCATTCAATCACAAAAATTGCGCGTTTTTGATACGCTTGCACAGCTAAACCAAAACCATGCCAACCAGCTAGGTCATCATCACTAAATACTGCTTCGATTACATCAAGTGAAATATCAAGGCGATCAGCTTCTTCAGCATCAACAGTAAAGCCAATATCGTAGCTTTTAGCTGCCATGGCCAGCTCTTTAAGCTTAGGCACAATTTCGTTCATGACACGTTCTTTATGAGTGAACTCATAACGAGGATGGATCGCAGACAGTTTCACTGAAATACCAGGGCTCTTAATTGGGCCACGGCCATTTGCCGCTTTACCAATAGCATGAATCGCATTCATATAGCTATTAAAGTAACGCTGTGCATCTTTCATGGTGCGAGCGCCTTCGCCAAGCATATCGTATGAATATACATAGCCTTTTTGCTCTTTTTCTGCTGCGCGTTCGATGGCTTCGTTAATTGTACGACCCATAACAAACTGCTTACCCATGATCTTCATGGCAAAGTTTACTGACTTACGAATAACCGGCTCGCCTAAACGACCAATGGTTTTTTTCAGTACACCAAACTGCTGTTCTTTGGTTTTATCAGTGTAGTTAACCATTTTACCGGTCACTAATAGACCCCAAGATGACGCATTAACGAATAGTGAGTCGCTGCTGCCTAAGTGAGAGCTCCAGTCGCCTTTGGCTAACTTATCGCGAATTAGCGTGTCTTGAGTGGCTTTATCTGGCACGCGAAGCAATGCTTCAGCTAAGCACATCAATACCACACCTTCTTCACTAGAGAGTGAGAACTCATTAAGTAGCGCATCAACACCGCTTTGACCATCTTGATCGCGACGAATAGTGTGAACTATCTGGCGAGCACGTTCCCAAGCACGGCTGCGAGCTTTTACGCCTACTTCAGCAAGCGGTAAAATATGATCAATTACAGCATTTTCGTCAATGCGATAAAAGTCACGGATTTTTTGTCTGATTGGACACGTTGTTGTCAAATCGCCGTCAAATAACATAAGCAACCCTCTGGTGTATGGAGTCTTGCAGCTAAAAAATTTCGCTGCCCGATTTTTATGTACGTAATGCGTGCATTCTAATTAAAATCCAGCAGAATATGCTGGTTAAATTTAGCGTTTTACGATAATTTACAGGGCATACTTTAAACTTATCCGCATAAAATTCTGTTATGACAAGTCCGAATAGATTACGCATGCTCGATCGTATCGATTTAGCAATTTTAGACGTTCTGCAAAAAAACGGCAGAATTTCTAATGTTAACCTCGCAAAGCAGGTTAACTTAAGTCCCAGCCCGTGTCTTGATCGAGTAAAACGGCTTGAACAAGAAGGTTATATCGAAGGTTACTTTGCCAAGTTGAGCGAAGCCAAACTTAATCAAAGCTTAGTCGCGCATGTGCAAGTGTCGTTAGTGACGTCAAATACTGCGGTATTTAAAGTGTTCCGTGAACATATTTTAAAAATCAAGCAAGTTGTTGAGTGCGACATGGTTGCTGGTGGCTATGATTACCTATTAAAGATTCGGGTTTCGGATATGGATGAATACCGTCAAGTGCTTGGTGATTTAGTCGATATACCGGGAGTTGGTACGCACCACACTTATATGGTGATCGAAAAAATTAAACAAGACACTGGGCTCAGACTCGATACTTAAATTTAAACTCGCTGCTACCAATACGTAGGCGCGGGTTTACCCCACGCATTAAAAAAGCACCCAAGGGTGCTTTTTTAATATCAAATATAGTGGTTATCGATTAAGCCCAGCCGTCGTAACGTTTACGGCGCGATAATACGATAGTCAAAATAATACCTAAAAATAGACCTATGAAGGCAATTGCTCCGCCATAAGTTAGTAGCTGACGTTTTTCTTTTGCACCGGCTTGTTGTTTTTCAGTGCGTTCAACTTCTAAGGTACTTTTTAATTTAGTAATCTGCTCTGATAGAGCACTATTTTGGTCAGTTAAAGTTTGGCTTTGCTCTTGCAGCTGCGGCAATTCAATTTGTGCTTGACGAAGTTGCTCTTGCATTGATGCCATTTCAGCACTGAGCGTGCGATATTGTTGGTGAATACCAGGAGTTTTAGAAACAAATTTAGCTTCTACCCAGCCTTCTCGTTCTTTATCATCAATAACTTTAACAAAGCCATTTTCTTCAGCAGATAGCTGGGTTAATTTTGTACCAGCATCAACAGAGCCAACAATGCGGTAATTTTTACTCGCGCCAGAGTGCATAAATGTATAAAGATTATCGACTATATAAGCGGTGTTTGCATCGCTAGCTGAATTGCTTTCTTCTGCGTGACTCATAAATGCGGCCGCCGCGAATAGCAAAGCTAATAAAGAATGTTTAAACATCAATCTACCCTGTTAATGTAACCGTCTGTGGGACAGCAATCGTATTATTCATAGTTAAGTATTGAGATAGTATGGATTTAGCGCCCTAATAGCAAGACTGATATTGTAATCATGGCTGCTGTTTCATGATTCAAATAAGCTAAAAAATTTGCAATGTTGAGCAGCTTTGTTTATTTTGAGCTCTTATTTATTTTAAAGGTAATCCTCAAGCCTAATGGATACTGAGATAGAACTGAAGTTTTTGGTGTCAGACGCCGTAATCCCACTGATCCCCGCGTTAATTACTCAATTTGCAAAAACGGTTACTAATAAACCTTCGCGTAGTTTACAAAATGCTTATTTTGACACGCCAAGCCGTGAATTAAGAGCGCTCGATATCGGTTTTCGTACCCGCTGTGCTGATAATCAATGTGAGCAAACTATCAAGCTTGCTGGAGAAGTTATGGGCGGGTTGCATCAACGACCTGAATATAATTTACCGCTGGAAAGTAGCCGACCAAATATAACTGCATTTGATGCCAGTATTTGGCCGCATGGTATGCAAATAAGTGCAATTGCCGCTAATCTTTATCCTATTTTTAGTACTAACTTTATTCGTCGTACTTGGCTTATTGAAACCGACAGTGGCGCTAAAATTGAGGTCGTGTTAGATAAAGGCGAAGTATCTGCATCGGGTTTGATGGAGCCAATTTGTGAGCTTGAAATTGAACTGGTTGAAGGCAGCCGCGATGAATTATTTGCTTTAGCTGATAAGTTAGTGAGTCAAAGTAATATTCGTTTAGGGTTATATTCTAAAGCGGCTCGTGGTTATCGCCTTGCGGATGAAAAACCACTTAAGCCAAGTAAATCAATTGGCTTTGTATCGTTACCTAAATATGCAACACAAGAGCAAGCACTTATAGCCGCAATTGGCTTTGGTATTCGTTTTGTACAAAAACATGAACAGTGTTATTTCGATAAACCGAGTTTAAAAACTCTGAAACGAGTGACCGATGGAATTAGTTTAATCCGTCATACGTTCTGGTTGTTTGACGATATTGTTGATAAAAGCACCACCGAGCTATTACGCACCGAGCTAAAATGGCTATTAAGTGAATTAGCATGGGTTGAAAACGCGATTCAACTAAAAACCTATACATCCAAGCGCCACGCATACTATAAAAAAATCAACAGTGCACCTGAGTTAACGCAAGTTATTAATGACTTAAAAGAGCTACAGCCAAGTATTGATGATATTAATCGGTTGTTTCATAGCGCTCGCTATAACCGCTTATTATTGTCTTTAACCACCTGGCTGGTGGATAAGCAATGGCGTAAAAGTTGGGGACAAGTACAGTTTCAAGCAGCTGAAAAACCAGTCGCTGAGATTGCTAATCGATTATTTGAAAAAGATTGGCAAGACCTTCATCAATTACTTCCAGAACAAAAAACACTGACAGTTAAGGATTACTTGGATTTACGCATGCGTTTAGAAAACAGCTTACTCAGTGGTAACTGTTTAGGTTCGTTATTTGAAAAAGATGAACGCAGTGAGTTTCGTATTCCATGGTTAGATATTTCACACGGCATGTACGAGCTCAGCACGCTTGAGTATCTAAAGCAGTTATGTGCAGGACAAGATGATGAAGAGCTGGCAAAAATTCAAAGCTGGCTTGAAAGAAAGTCTGAATTCTTGGTCGACGCAATGGAACAAAGCCGTTTAGCTTCATATAAAATATCACCTTACTGGCAGTAATCGCCTTTAAGCCAGTACATAGGGAATACACATGGTACGGCGGGTATTATTACTAATGCTGCTCTTTAGTGCTGATGCGATCAGTGATGTTCAGCATTGGCAACTCTGGAAACAGCGTGATGGTGCAAGTGTGTACTACAAAAAACATGACAATGGTATTTTTGAAGTGCAGGCAGAGATCACTGTTGAAGGCGTCACGGCCAATGACTTTATGACATTGCTAAGTGATACTGACAGCGCGCCGTTATGGATTGATAATGTTACCCATGTGAAAGTGTTGGAACGACTAAGCCCCTCAGAAACTATTGTACATACCGAGTTTGACTCGCCGTGGCCGCTCGCTGATCGCGATATGGTGAGTTACTCATGCTACCAACAACTGAACGACACTCAGACGAAGTTAACGATTGCAGCAAAAACAGGGGAGCTTGCAAAGCGCCAAGCTGTGATCCGTATCACTGATCTAAAAGCACATTGGTTATTAACCCAACATAGCAGTGAAGGGCAATCATTGTTAACCATAACATATGAAATATACGCCAATCCTGGTGGTGCAATTCCTTATTGGCTAAGCAATAAAGTGGGATTAAAAAGTGCGATGCATACCTTGCTTGCTCTTAAATTACGCTTAATCAATAAAACCTATCAAACAAATCAGCAAGTAAGCCAAGTTGGCAATTGTATTCATGCCAATAAACAATAGCGTATTAATGCTAACAATCGACATAATCTAGATGGCTAGTTAATTTCTTGTTACTGTTTTTTTATTAAATATTTATTACAAATAATTACAAAAAAAATATTGTTACTGTAACTTAAATCGGTAATATTCCCGCCCTGGGAACATACTACTTTAAGGACAGTATAGTGTTAGCTTCATCACTTGCAGGCTCAAGCCGTTGGTTTTCATTTGTTAACGAAAGTTGGCGCATCGCTACATTATGGCTAGCGGGTGTTTTATTGTTTATGAGCTTTCGGATTTTCTTTTTAGTCTACTTTCATGACCGAATCACTGCACCAATAGATCTTGATGTCATTTTAAACACCTTAGAAACAGGATTTGCTTTTGACTCAGCAGCCAGTGGTGTGTGTTTTAGCATCCCCTTTTTATTAAATTGTATTTTACAGCCGATGCGCTTAGGTCATTGGGTAAGAATGGTGCGTAACTTTACAGGTAAACTCTTTTTTGTAGTCGCTATTTTACTCTGTATAACTAGTATTACGTATATTTCAGAGTACGGCAGTCAATTCAATTACTTTATGTTTGAAGGGTTGCACGATGATCAGCAAGCAATTGCTTTAACCGTGATTGAACAATATCGGCCATGGGGAAGTTTACTGGGGTTATTTACACTGTTAGTGGTTGCATTTAAGTTATGTCATCGCGTTGATAAGCAGTCGAATAGCTTTTTACAGCGCATTTTTACTGACTGTAAATGGAAGCGTACGTTGTTAATTAGCATCATAGTGGTGTTATTTATCTGTGCTATTCGAGGTTCTTTTGAGTCACGTCCGGCTTCACGGAAGTGGTCTGCGGTAACGCCGGACCCATTTATTAATAATTTAGTGATCAATCCATTTCGCAGCTTTTTATATGCCATTAAAGATTACAACGATCTACAAAGTCATGGCGTAGACGGCGAAAATCCATATTTAAATCATAACTCAGTGCTTGATGTCTTACCTTTAAACGCATTGAGTCAATATACTACAGCACCTTTGTTAGCTGCACCGTCACACGTGTTCGTGATTGTTATGGAAAGCTATGATTCTTGGCCGTTACAAAAGAAGTATGCTTCGCTTAATTTAACCAATCAGTTAAAAAATCTAGCTAGTAAAGGTATTTACCTAGATAACGTTTTACCTGCAGCTAGCAGTACTATGAATTCGCTATCCAGTATTGTATCTGGGATCCCTTATGCAGGGGTTAATATGAGTTTGATTGGGCCACAAAAACCAAGCAGCAAGTTATCGTTATTTAATCAATTAGAGCATTTAGGGTACACCAGCCAGTTTTTTTATGGTGGTTTATTATCATGGCAGAATGTCGGTGAGTACGTTCTATCTCAAGGTGCTGATAAGGTCTATTCAGCTACCGATGCTGGCGGTAAAGGTAGTGCAGGAGTCTGGGGCATTGATGATGGTCAGTTATTTGATTTAGTGGCAGAAAAAACCACACAGAAAAGTTTTAATGTGATTCTCTCTGGTAGTTATCATGGCCCGTTTAATCTCGATTTAGACAAATATAACTACCCTTATAAGTCGGCTGCAGATTACCCTGCAGAGATAAATAGATTAGAAGGGGAGTTATTAGATCCGTATGTATTAGGGCACTTGTGGTATGCAGATAAAATGCTGGGTGAGTTTGTGGCTAAGATGGAGCAACGCTATCCAGATGCATTATTTGTCATTACAGGGGATCATTATAGTCGTCGTAACTTTCACAAGCGTCCAAATTTATATGAGTTAACCCATGTGCCGATGGTGATTTATGGCAAAGGTGTTAGCGCAGATTTAGTGCCAGCACAACAAGTGGCAAGCCATATGGATATCGCTCCAACATTATTAGATTTAATTGCGCCAGCAAATACTCAGTTTTATAGCATGGGACAATCATTATTTAATGCAGCGCCAGATCGAAGGGTATTTGGTTTTCAAACAATACGTCACAATGAGCAGCTTTGGCGTGGTGATTTATCGGCACTTTATGAGTATTATAGGGTCAATGAGCGGGATAAAACTCAGCTTTTACCGACAACACCACCGCAATTTGTCGAAGTTGATGCGCAGGCAGAGCAAGCATATACCCAGTATATGGCGACAGCCTGGCAGTTATTAACTCAAGGCATGGATTAAGGTAATGTGTTTGGCCGATCACCCGATAAGCAAAAGCTATACGCTAAAGATCATAAAATGACTAAACCAGAAATTAATTTAGTAAACAAACCCAACGGCATAGGGATTGGGCGCATTTTTAAAGCAACCAAGTGCTCAATTAAAGGTTTTAAAGCTGCATTTAAGGAAGAATCGGCCTTTCGCACTGAGCTTGCGCTAGGGCTAGTATTATTGCCGTTATCATTTTGGCTAGCGCAATCATTACAGCACTGGGTGATACTTATAATCAGCTTTTTGTTATTGTTGATTGTTGAGTTGCTAAATTCAGCAATTGAAGCATTAACAGATCGAGTCGGTGTTGAATATCATGTGTTATCAGGGCGAGCGAAAGATATCGCTTCAGCAGCTGTGACATTAGCACTGATAGTGTTATTTATTGTATGGGCTGTGGCTGGGTATGAAAAGATAATTACATTGATAGGTTAGGAAGTTAGGCAAAACGTCACTGGCTTTGAGCAACGAGCTTCGAATACACCCAAGTCACTTTCTAGAACTGAGCTTTAATTGCGCGGGGTAAACCCGCGCCTACGTCTGGTAGCAGCGAGTTTATCTCGCGACAAACACTTTATCCTTCCCGGTGGCAAGCCACTCGCCTACAAGTAATATCCACCGCGCTCCTGTAGGTCGCCATTTATGGCGACAAGCCTATTTACCTCCGAGGGTAGGAGGTGCTGTGCGCTACACCTAGAAGACAAAAGTAAAGTTGATTACTTACAGGTTTTTCCTCTATGAACTCGGTGAACTCTGTGGTGAAATTATTAAAAAATAGGTTTGCACCAAGAGTAGTGAATGAGGGGGAAATACCACTGGCTTCGAACACGCCCTAACTCCTAGTCACTTCCTGGAACCGAGCTTTAATTGCGCGGGGTAAACCCGCGACTATGTCTGGTAGCCGCGAGTTTACCTCGCGACAATAACCTAGGCATTTACAACAATATAATCAGCAGGCATAAAAAAAAGCGCCAATTGGCGCTTTTTCTACATTTACATAAAGGCTGATATTAAAGACCAGCTGCTGCGCGAAGTGCGTCTGCTTTATCTGTGCGTTCCCAAGGGAATTCATCACGACCAAAATGCCCGTAAGCTGCAGTTGGTAGATAAATTGGGCGCTCAAGATCAAGCATTTTAATTAAGCCATATGGACGTAAGTCAAAGTGTTCACGAATCAATTCAATTAAACGTGATTCTTCAAGCTTGCTGGTACCAAATGTTTCAACACTGATTGACGTGGGCTCTGCAACACCGATTGCGTAAGAAACTTGTAGCTCACATTTGTCAGCAAGGCCCGCAGCAACGATGTTTTTAGCAACGTAACGTGCAGCGTACGCAGCTGAACGGTCAACTTTTGATGGATCTTTACCAGAGAATGCACCGCCACCATGACGAGCCATGCCGCCATAGGTATCAACGATAATTTTACGACCAGTAAGACCACAGTCACCCATTGGGCCACCGATTACAAAACGGCCAGTCGGGTTAATGAAAAACTTAGTTGCACTAGTGATAAGCTCAGCAGGAAGTACTGGCTTGATGATTGTTTCCATCACAGCTTCTACTAAATCTTTTTGTGAAATGTCTTCACTGTGTTGAGTAGAAAGTACCACTGCGTCAATACCTACTGGCTTGCCGTTTTCATATGCAAAAGTAACTTGTGATTTTGCATCAGGACGTAACCAGTTAAGCTCGCCGCTTTTACGTACTTGCGCTTGACGCTGCACTAAACGGTGTGAGTAAGTGATTGGTGCAGGCATTAATACTTCAGTTTCGTTACATGCGTAACCAAACATTAGGCCTTGGTCGCCAGCGCCTTGTTCTTCTGGGCTAGTACGGTCAACACCTTGGTTGATGTCAGGAGACTGCTTACCAATCGTGTTTAAAATTGCACACGAGTCTGCATCAAAACCCATATCAGAATGAGTGTAGCCAATTTCACGTACAGTTTTACGTGTGATTTCTTCGATATCAACCCATGCGCTAGTAGTGATTTCACCACCAACCATAACCATACCAGTCTTTACGTAAGTTTCACACGCAACACGGGCATGAGAATCTTGTTCTAAGATGGCATCTAGTACCGCGTCAGAGATTTGGTCCGCGATTTTATCCGGATGACCTTCAGAAACAGATTCAGAAGTAAATAAATGTTTTGCCATTGTCTTTGCTCACAAATATTGCGCTTCACAAACGTCGGTAAGAGCGCTAAAAAATTTAGGGGCGTATTTTATCTAAAACAACGATAGTTGCATAGTTTTTTTACGCCTAGACGTCTAAATAAAATTACTAATAACTTTTTGTTCTTAAAAAAAATTCATAATGCCCAATTTAATCAGGTTTTTAATTGCATACAGCCCCTACAATAAGTAAGAATGGATCTTCAAATGAATACACACAATAACCAGCGCAAATACAGTAAAGGTAGGAGAATCCATGCCGTCTCGCAAAGAACTTGCAAATGCTATTCGCGTCTTATCAATGGACGCAGTACAAAAGGCCAAATCAGGCCACCCTGGAGCCCCTATGGGCATGGCTGATATCGCAGAAGTACTATGGCGCGATTATCTAAACCACAATCCAACAAATCCAGAGTGGGTAGATAGAGATCGATTTATACTTTCCAATGGCCACGGTTCAATGCTTATTTATTCTCTATTGCATTTAAGTGGTTATGATTTACCAATTGAGGAAATTAAAAACTTCCGTCAAATGCATTCAAAAACACCTGGCCATCCAGAATATGGGTATGCGCCAGGTATTGAGACTACTACGGGCCCACTTGGTCAAGGGATCACTAACGCGGTAGGTATGGCGATTGCTGAAAAAGCATTAGCCGCGCAATTTAACCGCGAAGGTCACGATATTGTTGATCACCACACATATACTTTCTTAGGCGATGGTTGCTTAATGGAAGGTATTTCTCATGAAGCATGTTCACTTGCCGGCACATTAGGCCTAGGTAAGCTTGTTGCGTTTTGGGATGACAACGGTATTTCAATTGATGGTGAAGTTGAAGGTTGGTTTAGCGACGATACACCTGCACGCTTTAAAGCCTACGGTTGGCATGTCGTAAGTGACGTTGATGGCCATGACTCAGACGCTATCCGCGCAGCCATCGAAGAAGCACGCAGCATCACCGACAAACCAACACTAATTTGTTGTAAAACAGTTATCGGTTATGGTTCACCAAATAAATCAGGCAGCCATGATTGTCACGGCGCACCACTAGGTGAAGACGAAATCAAAGCAGCACGCGAGTTCCTTGGTTGGACTGGTGAAGCATTTGAAATCCCAGCTGATATTTATGCACAATGGGATGGCAAAGAAAAGGGTAAACAACTTGAAGCTAACTGGGATGAAAAATTTGCCGCGTACGCCGCTGCACACCCAGAACTAGCCGCTGAATTTAAACGCCGTACTAGTAGTGAGTTGCCAGCAGATTGGGCTGAAAAATCACAAGCATATATTGAGCAACTAGACGCAAATCCAGCAAACCCAGCATCACGTAAGGCATCGCAAGACGCACTGAATGCATTTGGTCCATTACTGCCTGAATTTATGGGCGGCTCAGCTGATTTAGCCGGTTCTAACCTGACTCTTTGGAAAGGCTCTAAAGGCTTAACACGCGATGATGCCAGCGGTAACTACATCTATTACGGTGTGCGTGAGTTTGGGATGTCGGCGATTATGAATGGTATTGCATTGCATAAAGGTTTTATTCCTTACGGCGCAACTTTCCTAATGTTTATGGAATATGCACGTAATGCTGTTCGTATGGCTGCACTTATGAAAGTGCCAAGCATTTTTGTATACACCCACGATTCAATCGGTTTAGGTGAAGATGGTCCAACTCACCAACCAGTAGAGCAAATTGCTAGCATGCGTTTAACGCCAAACTTAGTTAACTGGCGCCCGTGTGACCAAGTTGAGTCTGCGATTGCATGGCAACAAGCGATTGAACGCCAAGATGGTCCAACATCACTTATCTTTACTCGCCAAGGCCTTGAGCAACAAACTCGCTCAGCGCAGCAATTAAGCGACGTGAAAAAAGGTGGTTATGTGCTGAGCTGTGACGGCGAGCCTGAGCTTATCTTAATCGCAACTGGCTCTGAGGTGCAATTAGCACAAGATTCAGCCGCTGAACTGCGTAAGCAAGGTAAAAAAGTACGTGTTGTCTCTATGCCATCGACCGATGTATTTGATGCACAAGACGCTGCTTATAAAGAAAGTGTACTACCAGCTGCAGTTTCACGCCGCGTAGCCGTAGAAGCAGGTATTGCTGACTACTGGTATAAATACGTAGGTTTAAACGGCGCTGTAGTAGGTATGACCACCTTTGGTGAGTCAGCACCAGCTAATGAGCTGTTTGAGCACTTTGGCTTCACGGTAGAAAACATCGTAAACAAAGCAAACGAATTGTTTTAACCTTAAAGGTTAAAATGTAAAAAGCCCGCACTGTGTTAAACGCAGTGCGGGCTTTTTTATACAGAGCTTTAAGCCGTCAGCTATCAGTTTTAAGTCTGAGGCGCAGTGCCAAGTAAAATCGTAGGAGGTTGCTTCAGCTCCGATTTTTATGGTGTTTTGTTCTAGATTCTCTGTAATACCTTGTTGGCGTGAAACTTGTTTCTCGAGAAAAGTGAATTTGAGTTTTAAGCCGTTAGATATAAGGCTTAAAGGTGCATGCTAGGTAGCGGTGAGTTGCTAGCGTAAAGTTATTTGAAGGTAAATGTTAAATTATGGTTTGTCATAATCAAGAAACAGTGGAGGGTAATTTGACAAAGAGTGATCGGTAGCGATTAACAATAAGTCTAAATCTTTACAGATTTGTAGTCCCAACTTTGACATTACTTTTAAGCATTCAATTTGCATGCATTTTTCTGCATAATCCTCGAAACGAGTTTCTGTTTCAATATATCTTATGTTGCCTACTACTAATGCCCAGTTGAGCCAGAGTTTAGATAAACATTGTTTGTACATTATTTGGTTTCTAATAAATTTAGCTTTATCTGTTTTGTAAATATTTATTGCATCTTCAAACGCATTTTTTAAAGTTATTGATTGGCCAGGTTTATCTGTTTGAATAGTAGAATTCAAAGACTGAGTAACTAATTCGGTATAGTAGTCAATATTTTTGGATAGTTTTGCTATTTCCGCTCTCTCAATTAAATCTAATTGAATCTCATTTTGATGGTTTTGGAGGTTTAACTGTTTGTTTTGTATTTTTGTCTGTTTTGACATAAGAATAGTCTGCATAAAAATTACACTGAGCGTTAATATACTTAAAATTGGGGTGTAGACTCCTCCAAAAAATGACCCTAATTCAGACCACTGCGAAATATTAGAATAAAAACCAATTCCAAAATTTGATGTGAAGAGTATGATAGGTAACGCTAAAATAAAAATGATAAATAGAAAAAAGTAAACCTTCTTATTTTTGTAAATATCTGTCACTTTTCAATATCCCACTTTTTATTTTTAAATATTAATTTAACTTAATAGATTAATTTCGTTTTCGCAATCTATTGTTTATTACCATGAGTGAAAAGAGCTTTAGGATCAGGTCTTGGCTTTTTCTTCTATCTGTTCAACCCCTAACCACTTGACGCGCTAAAGCACGACCTACACTGTCAGCCCGAAGCCCATGAGTATTTTTCACATCACTACACTTGCATGCTATGCGTCCTTAAGGCAATGTGGTTGCAGTTAAATTATAAATCAAAGAACAGGAGTGAGGATGTCTCAGTTTGATAATGTAAGTGTTGTTAAAACAGCGAACGTATATTTTGACGGTAAAGTATCAAGTCGTACCGTAGTTTTTGCTGATGGCAGCACTAAAACGTTAGGTTTTATGCAACCGGGTGAGTTTGAATTTGCTACGAGCAAAAAAGAATTGATGGAATTAAACGGCGGCCAGTGGGATGTATTACTCCCTGGTGAGACGAAATGGCAAACGATGTCAGCAGGGGAGTCTTTTAATGTTGATGCTAACGTTACCTTTCAAGTAAAAGTGACTGACTTTGCTGATTACTGTTGTTCGTATACTTAACATACAAATTAAGTGTCACGCTGAAAGCCCGCCATGCGCGGGCTTTTGCATATTTAATGTGACTAAATTGATCTACATCAGCTGTAATAACAAATAAATTTCATATTTATGCTTTTCTGCCTTGTGTTAATCTAAATAGCCCCCAATACTAGTTATGAGGTAACATAAAAAAGGATACCCTATGAAAATTAATCTTTCTGGTCACCATGTTGACGTTACTGACTCTATTAGAGAGCACATCAACGAAAAATTTTCAAAAATTGCGAGTCATTTTCCATCTCTGATCGCACTAGATATCATTCTTTCAAAAGAGCATCATAAGCTCCAAGCAGAAATCAGTACCATATACGAAGGCGCGCGTTTATCCGTTAAAGGTGAGAACGAAGTTCTTTATCCAGCTATTGCAAACGCGGCTAAAAAACTCGATGCAGCACTAAAGCATCGTAAAGGCCAAATTAAAGCCAATTTACATGAAAAACCGGTGAGCACTACACCTGAAATTGCTCATGAAATTATTCAAGAAATGGACCTACGTTAAATAATAAAGACGCTAGATCTTAGGCAACTAGGATCTAGCGATTTACATCTAAAGGACTAGTCCTCTAAACCTCCGCTTTACTCTTTATTTCTTAATTAAAACGCTGTAACTTGCTTATTATTAACCATAAGTAATAAGTACACAGATGCAGTCAGCAGTATCAATTTGGCAAACTCGTTTAAACGCACTAGGTCCCGGTATTTTAATGGCGACCGCTGCAATTGGTGGCTCACATTTAGTGGCATCAACGCAAGCAGGGGCTATTTTTGGCTGGCAGCTATTTTGGTTAATCCTCGTTGTTAACGTGCTTAAGTATCCGTTTTTCCGCTTTGGTATCGAGTACACGCTAGCCACAAAAAAAAGCTTAGTTGAAGGCTATCAAAGTAAAGGCCCATGGTTTTTTTATAGTTTTATTGGGTTAAATATTATTGCTGCGGTGGTCAATACTGCTGGTGTGCTGCTATTAACGGCCAGTTTATTACACTACGCTTTACCCATTGCTATTTCAGTGACTTTACTGTGTTGGTTGATCCTCGCCGTTTGCTTAGTCATTTTATTACTCGGGCACTTTAAAGCACTCGATAGCGTCGCAAAGGCTATTATGGGGCTACTTACACTAGCAACAGTCATTGCCCTAGCTATTGCATTTAGTAACGGCCCAATGGCACCTGCTGATTACGTTGGCCCATCTCCCTATGAACTTGCTATGCTGGGTTTTATGGTGGCATTGATGGGTTGGATGCCTGCACCGATTGAAATCTCAGCATTAAGCTCATTGTGGCTTAAAGAAAAGCAAAGTCAGCAAAGCGTGACTAAGGCTCAGGGGTTGTTTGATTTTAATTTAGGTTATTGGTTAACCGCAGGGCTGGCATTAGTATTCTTTTCACTTGGTGTGCTAGTGCAATATGGGCAAAGCGCGAATATAGAGCTCGGCGGCGTGGCATTTGCTAAACAGCTTATTGATATGTATGCCCTCACCATAGGTGAATGGGCACGACCATTAGTTTCAATTATCGCGTTTTTGTGTATGTTTGGCACAACTTTAACCGTGCTTGATGGCTACGCGCGCACATTAAACGAATCACACAAGTTATTAGGTTTTAAACAAAGTAAGCACAGCTTAAATATCTGGTTGATAGTACAATCTTTGGCGGGGATGGCGGTGATCTTATTCTTTAAATCAGCCCTTGGCCCTATGCTTACTTTTGCTATGACGCTAGCATTTTTGACTACGCCGATTTTTGCATGGCTGAACTTCAGCTTAGTTCGCTCAGTGCCAAGTATTCAGCATTCCAAAGTAATACAAAGCTTGAGCTGGTTAGGACTGATTTATTTAGTTGGCTTTGCGTTGGTGTTTTTGGTTTGGAAGCTTGGTTAACAGCAAAGTAGTTAATTCGAGTTTGCGCGGGGTAAACCCCCGCCTACGTATTGGTAGCAGCGAGTTTACCTCGCGACTGTTTATACATTTACACCGATAAACCTATTTTACCACCGAGGGCAGGAGGCGCTGCGCGCTACACAGAGAAACCAAAGTAAAAAATTACTTATTTCTTCTCTGTGAACTCGGTGTTCTCGGTGGTGAATTAATCACTAAAACCATTTTGCACAAAGAGAAGTGAATGAGAGTAAATGAGAAAAAACAGGGGCTTCGAGCTGTGGGATAAATACACCTAGCACTTAGTCAGTTTCTAGAACCTAGCCCCTACTTTTATAATTACTTCTCTAAAGCGCAGCGCCTCTTAACCTCTTTGTGAATCAATTCTTTGTACGAATAAAGCTTGTTCTATTTGAAAAAATCATCGTCGTTTTTAGCAAGCATAGCTTCAATATCTTCAATCATATCTTGGCTTAAATCATCTGCAGAGGTAATAGGTGCAGAGATTTTATTGTTTTCAAACGACCATTCGCCTAAATCAATTAACTGACAGCGTTTTGAACAAAAAGGGCGGTGCGGACTTTTTTCTGACCATTCGACTTGGTTTTTACACGTTGGGCAGCTTACAACTGTTGGCATAACATCTTCTCATACATATTGTTTACGATTTATAACTCTAAAACCTAGAACCCTAGGTTTTAGGATCTTAAAAACTAGTTACTCGGTTTATCTCGGCTAATGAAGTCATACCGGCGGCAGCTTTTCTGAGGCCTGATAAACGCAAGTTATTAAAGCCTGACTTTAACGATACTTCAGCAATTTCTAGTGAATTACCGCCACGCATAATGATTTGCGCTATTTCTGGAGTAATCTGCATTACTTCATAAATACCCACACGACCTTTGTAGCCATCAGTGCAACTATCGCAGCCTTTGGGAGCAAATAAAGTGAGTTCAGTTATTTGTTCAGGGCTAAAACCTTGGCGTTGTAACTCTTCGTCCGGCAAGCTTTCTGGTGCTTTACATTTAGGGCATAAACGTCGAGCTAAGCGCTGTGCGATAATTAAGCTAATCGAGCTGGCAACGTTATAAGCAGGTACACCCATATTAAGTAAACGGGTTAGGGTTTCAGGAGCAGAGTTAGTATGTAAGGTCGATAATACCAAGTGACCAGTTTGCGCCGCTTTGATAGAAATTTCAGCGGTCTCAAGATCACGGATCTCACCTACCATCACCACATCAGGATCTTGACGTAAAAACGCTTTTAGCGCATTAGCAAAGGTCATCTCTGCGCGCGGGTTAATTTGTACTTGGTTGATACCTTCAAGGTTAATCTCAACCGGATCTTCTGCAGTGCTGATATTACGCTCTGGTTGGTTAAGAATATTCAAACCAGTGTAAAGTGATACTGTTTTACCCGAGCCGGTAGGGCCGGTAACTAAAATCATGCCTTGCGGTTGTTGCAGCGCATCCATATAGAGCTTTTTCTGCTCAGGTTCGTAACCCAGTACATCAATGCCAAGCATGGCACTGGATGAATCAAGGATACGCATTACTATTTTTTCGCCCCACAAAGTCGGCAGCGTACTTACCCGGAAATCGATACTTTTACGTTCGGTGATTTTAAGTTTGATACGGCCATCTTGTGGTTTGCGTTTTTCGGCAATATCTAAGCGTGCCATTACTTTTATCCGCGCTGATAAACGCGTGGCTAAGCTGTTCGGCGGGCTGGCCATTTCATGTAAAATGCCATCGATACGAAAACGCACGCGGTATTTATGTTCGTAAGGTTCAAAGTGTAAATCCGAGGCGCCTTTTTTAATTGCATCCATCAAAATTTTATTGATGTATACGATAATCGGGGCATCGTCTTTTTCGTCTTCGCCATTGTTTTGTATTTCGCGAGGACCTTCGGTATCTAAATCACTAAATTCTTTAAATTCTTCATCACTTAAATTTAAACTGCCCGACGCATCAAGCAGTTGATCTATTTTGGCTTCAAGCTGGCGATAATCAACAACGACCACCTCACAAGCAAGCCCTGTACTGAATTCAAAGTTTTCAAAAGCACCATAATCAGTAGGATCCGACGCGGCAATGTAGAGTTTACGGCCTTTTTTAACTAAAGGTAGAATATGATGATCTTTGATCAGTTTTTCTTTAACAAGCTCTTTTGGGATCAGCTCGACGTCAAACTCACGTATATCAAAATAAGGCACTCGGAATAAGTCGATACATTGCTCGGCAAGTTCATGACCATCAATACCGCTGCATTTTGCGATCAACTCTGCTGTTGAGCCATACTCACGCTGTTTGAGTTTGACTGTTTCTGCGTCAATACGGCCAAGCGTAATAAACTTTCTAAGTAATGGTGAATTAATATTCATTGCGCACCTTGGTTAGATCCTTTCATAGCCAGCAATTTATCAGAAAAAAGAATGGTATAACATCAGTCTTGTCGATTTAAGGTAATTTGACAACAAAAAGCTAAAAAGTTTTTGTTTATCACAACCGTTATCATCTTTATTAGTTAACTTTAGCCGTTAGTTGTAAGTAGTTTTGATGAAGCTGCATTATATCCTGCTCAACTAAATGCAATGGGCGGTTGTTATCAATCACATCGTCAGCTCGATGGCGTTTATCCTCGCGTGACATTTGTGCGGCGATAATACTGCGTGCTTGCTGCTCAGAGGTGTTATCGCGGGCGATAGTACGCTTGAGTTGTATTTCTACAGGAACGTCAATCACTAAAGTGCGATCACAATATTGCTCAAGACCATTTTCAAATAACAGTGGTGCGACGAGCACCACATATGCGCTGTTTGCAGAGTGTAAATCAGTAAGGATTTTTTCACGGATCAGTGGATGCAGCAAATTATTAAGCCAAGTTTTTTGCGCTGTATCAGCAAAAATAATCTCACGTAATTGCGCCCTGTTTAAACTGCCGTCGGGGTTTAGCACTTGGGCACCAAAATGCTCACTAATAGCAGCTAAACCAGGGCTATGCGGTTTGACTACGTGGCGTGCAATAATGTCAGCATCAACCACGGTAATAGCGAGTTTTTCAAACATGGCACTAACGGCGCTTTTTCCGCAACCAATACCGCCGGTTAAGCCCAGCACCCAATTTTTCATCGGTTTATGAGTGGATGCATTCATATTAATAACCTAACAAATTAAAATAAAATACTTGGATTTGTGTGCCCCATAACAAAGTAACCCAGCCGGCAATGGCTAAATAAGGCCCAAATGGAATTGGCGTGGCTTTATCTTTGCCTTGAATACTCAATAATGCGATACCAATAATAGCGCCCACTACACTCGATAATAAAACAATGGTGAGTAATGATTGCCAGCCAAGCAATGCGCCAAATACCGCCAGTAATTTAAAATCACCATAGCCCATGCCTTCTTTACCGGTGATCAGTTTAAATAGCCAAAATACGCTCCAGAGGCTTAAGTAACCACATGCTGCACCAATAATGGCATCTGTTGGGGAGATAGTGATGCCCATTACCGCAGCAATTAATGCTAACCAGACTAAAGGTAAGGTGAGTTGGTCAGGCAGTAGCATATGATCAATGTCAATAAAGGTCAGGGCGACGAGCACCCAAGTAATTAAAATATACAGTAGTGCCTGCTCAGTCGCGCCAAAGGTGTAGGCCACTATTAAGCTTAAAACCGCAGTAAGCATTTCAACAATTGGGTAACGTACTGAAATAGGGTTACTGCAACTAGCGCAGCGACCTTTTAACAATAACCAGCTAATAACAGGAATGTTTTGCCAAGGCTTAATGGCAGTTTTGCATTTTGGGCAAGTAGAGTTAGGCTTGACCAGATTAAACTCAGCTTCTGTATTATCAGCTTTTGTGGGTTTTAAATCGTTAGCCAGTAAAACACGGCATTCTGTTTGCCATTCACGTTGCATCATTATCGGCAACCGGTAAATAACTACATTCAAAAAACTGCCAATACACAGGCTCACTAAGCCAACAGTGAGTAAGTAAAACCATAATTGGTTTTGCATAACAGTGATTATATCGAGAAAGAAATTTTGCATTCGCTAAAACCTAAAACCTAAAAACTACTAAAAGCCCGCGCTTACGTGTATGTAGCAGCGAGTTTACCTCGTGATTGTTTATACATTTACACCGATAAACTTATTTTACCACCGAGGGCACAAAGGCGCTGCGCGCTACACAGAGAAACCAAAGTAAAAAATCACTTATTTCTTCTCTGTGAACTCGGTGGTGAATTAATCACTGACAGAACTTGAATCTATTGCGCGGGGTAACCCCGCGGCTACGTATTGGTAGCAGCGAGTTTACCTCGCGACTGTTTATACATTTACACAAACAAACCTATTTTACCACCGAGGGCACAAAGGCGCTGCGCGCTACACAGAGAAACCAAAGTAAAAAATTACTTATTTCTTCTCTGTGAACTCTGTGTTCTCGGTGGTGAATTAATCACTGACAGAACTTGAATCTATTGCGCGGGGTAACCCCGCGCTTACGTGTATGTAGCAGCGAGTTTACCTCGCGACTGTTTATACATTTACACCGACAAATCTATTTTACCACCGAGGGCACAAAGGCGCTGCGCGCTACACAGAGAGACCAAAGTAAAAAATCACTTATTTCTTCTCTGTGTTCTCGGTGGTGAATTAATCACTGATAGAACTTGAATCTAATTGCACGGGGTAACCCCGCGCCTACGCATTGGTAGCAGCGAGTTTACCTCGCGACTGTTCATACATTTACACAAACAAACCTATTTTACCACCGAGGGCACAAAGGCGCTGCGCGCTACACTTAGAGACCAAAGTAAAAAATCACTTATTTCTTCTCTGTGAACTC
Source organism: Pseudoalteromonas sp. SG41-1 (assembly GCF_014164575.1). Taxonomy (NCBI): domain Bacteria; kingdom Pseudomonadati; phylum Pseudomonadota; class Gammaproteobacteria; order Alteromonadales; family Pseudoalteromonadaceae; genus Pseudoalteromonas; species Pseudoalteromonas sp. SG41-1. The sequence continues at coordinate 775 of NZ_JACJFL010000015.1, read as the reverse complement.
TGTGTTCTCGGTGGTGAATTAATCACTGACAGAACTTTAATCTAATTGCGTGGGGTAACCCCGCGCCTACGTATTGGTAGCAGCGAGCTTACCTCGCGACTGTTTATACATTTCCACCGATAAACCTATTTTACCACCGAGGGCACAAAGGCGCTGCGCGCTACACAGAGAAACCAAAGTAAAAAATCACTTATTTCTTCTCTGTGGTGAATTAATCACTGACAGAACTTTAATCTATTGCGCGGGGTAAACCCGCGGCTACGTATTGGTAGCAGCGAGTTTACCTCGCGACTGTTCATACATTTACACAAACAAACCTATTTTACCACCGAGGGCACAAAGGCGCTTCGCGCTACACAGAGAAACCAAAGTAAAAAATCACTTATTTCTTCTCTGTGTTCTCGGTGGTGAATTAATCACTGATAGAACTTGAATCTAATTGCGCGGGGTAACCCCGCGCCTACGTATTGGTAGCAGCGAGTTTATCTCGCGACAATGAGATTATTTTCGCGGTGGCAAGCCTCTCGCCTACAAGTAATGTCCACAATTAAAAACCTTTCTGCACAAAGAGTAGAATGAGAGCAAATGAGAAATGCGCCACGGGCTTCGAATACACCCTAGCCACTTCCTAGCACCTATTTTTACAATTACTTCTTTAAAGCGCAGCGTCTCTTAATCTCTGTGGTGAATAAATCACTTAAATAAAAAAGATGTTGCATTGCTTAATATAAATTAGGAACATTATTGCTTACAGCTTACAGCTTACAGCTTACAG
>NZ_JACJFL010000151.1:0-202 GCF_014164575.1 Pseudoalteromonas sp. SG41-1 | reverse complement strand
CAAGACAAAGGTCGATTACCAAAATTGCAGCATCAAAAGCGGGCTTAACACATTTATTTAACTTTCCCTCTTATAATCAAGACAAAGGTCGATTACCAAAATTGCAGCATCAAAAGCGGGCTTAACACATTTATTTAACTTTCCCTCTTATAATCAAGACAAAGGTCGATTACCAAAATTGCAGCATCAAAAGCGGGCTTAA
>NZ_JACJFL010000150.1:0-209 GCF_014164575.1 Pseudoalteromonas sp. SG41-1 | reverse complement strand
ATTGATGAAGCTGGCGATAAAGCGACTGCAGAGCCGGAGCTGGCTGAAGAAGACGAATTTGATTTAGACGATATTGACAGTCTAATTGATGAAGCTGGCGATAAAGCGACTGCAGAGCCGGAGCTGGCTGAAGAAGACGAATTTGATTTAGACGATATTGACAGTCTAATTGATGAAGCTGGCGATAAAGCGACTGCAGAGCCGGAGCT
>NZ_JACJFL010000014.1:0-92194 GCF_014164575.1 Pseudoalteromonas sp. SG41-1 | reverse complement strand
ACGTACTTCCTGAGCCAATCTAATCTATCATGGCCAAAATCTTCAATATCTTCCCAGCCTTGGCACCCAGATATGACAGCGCTGACAGCTAAGAATATGATATCAAAAAGTTTATGGACAACTTTACCCTGCTGGCGAGGGTCGGCAATTGATTCGAAATATTTAAATAGTTGAATATCAGGCATGGGGGCTCCTTAAAAAGGAGTATAAGATCATACTTTTAAGTCAAGGTAAAGTTCGTGATCTTGCCCTGGGTTTTGGGTTGTGAGGACTTTATTGAAAACATAAAAGACTATATTGCTAAATCAGATAGCGAAAGAAAGCTTGTTAGTAAAAAACGCTCAGCAGATGATGTTATAGCTTACTTAGCTAAACACTTTAATGTTGAAGTTGATGAGATTATAACGGTTAAAAAGGGGCGAAAAGAGAAAAATTTACCACGCTGGTTTGCTATAAAATTATGCCAAGATTTAACGGGATTAAATTTGCAGGCATTAGCAGATGTTTTTAATGTTAAACACTATTCGGCGATATCAAAAACTGTCGGTAGATTAAATGCATTAATGATTGAAGATAAGAAGGTTGAATTGCAATTAGAAAAACTTCGAGATTGTTTGATGTCTGAAGTCAAGATTTGACCCCTTTTGGTTGACCCCTTTTGGTTTTTTGGCATCTTTTAGATAAGGTCGAATGTCTGTAAATTGTTTATTTATCTAAACCTTAAAAGCATAGTAGAACTGTGGTATTTTAACGGTCGAAAATTTCAGAAGGTGTATAAATAGTGAAGTTGTGGCTTAAGGATGATTTGGACTCAAAAAAAACGCTTATTCAAAGAGCGATGCTATTTTCTGTGGTCACCTTAGTAATATTATTCTTGTTTCAACCTTTTGGCACGCACAGCGATACTATTTCCTATAAATATCTGCGTCTGTCTGGTTATGGTTTAGTGACTTTTTGTGCTTTATTGCTGGCTGGGTTCATAGAGATATTATTAAGCCGTAGACGGTTAAATAGCCACATTAGAAAAGGCCTTATTGCTACTTTGTATATTGGCTTTGTAGCGGTATTTAATCACAGTTATTTTGTGGTGGCCATATTAGGTGTTTGGCATTGGCAGAATCAATTGTTGTTTGTTTTTTATATATTAGCCATTGGTTTGTTTCCGATTATTTTTATGTTTTTAGTTAATCGACATTCAGTTGCTATTACTCAGTCTCAGCCAATTGCCCTTGAGTCAAGCCAAGCGAAAAACGCTACGCTAACCTTAGAAAAACAAATAACCTTAAGAGGTGACAATAAAGATGACATTGTACAAGTCAGTTTGTCGCAGATTTTATTTATCAAATCTGCGGATAATTATTGTGAGCTTGGTATGCTCGAAGATGAAAATTGCAGTCGTAAGTTATTGCGCGGCTCGTTAACCAAACTGTTAAAACAGCTTCCAGCTGACGCTCAGGTGGTACGTTGTCATAGATCTTATGCAGTAAATCTTGGTTTAGTTAAGTTATGGCAAGGTAACGCCGGTGGTTTGCAATTGACTATGCAGGCTGGCGATTTGGTAGTGCCCGTCTCTAGAACCTATGTAGAAGCAACAAAAAAGGCCTTGTCATTCGCCCCTAAGGCTTGTTAATCACCGCAAATTTTTGTCACTAAACCCTAAATAATCAGCTTTAGCCCTAACTCATCGCCATGATGAATTGGGCTTGGCATGCTTAGCTCGAATTTTGAATTTCTTACTAAGCAGGTAACTATGAATCACACAATCAAATCACTAATATTATTAACCACCTTTATGTTCTGTCACTATTTTATGCGTGATTTTTGGGGCGAGAGTTGGAGCGAAGTATTACTTAACCTAGATCAACAAACTTATCTTTTACACACCTTGGCGAAATATCTATTTATCTACGGGCCACTTGTCTTAGTGGCGGTCTTATTATTTAAACAACACCCTTGGTATGACGTAATAGGTGTAAACGTGTCTGGCAGTCAGCACTACTTATTGGCAGCTGTAGCTTGTTGTTTGCCTATGACCTTAGGGTATGCATTCTTAAGTACCGAATTAGACCTCTCACTGCCTGGCATTATTACCGGCTCAGTATATGCTGGGTTGTTTGAAGAAATTATCTTTAGGGCAGCGTTATTTGGGGTGTTATTTCACTTTTGTCGTTGGGGATTTATTCCTGCCGCATTAATTAGCTCGGTTATTTTTGGTCTAGGGCATATTTACCAAGGGCATGATGTTATGTCTGTTGTTATGGCGCTAACCATCACAACTATCGCTGGAACATGGTTTGCGTGGTTATATTGTGAATGTGGATACCGCATTTGGTTTCCTATGTTTATGCATATTTTCATGAATGCAGCTTACGGTATATTTGGCATGTCAGGCGGCGCCGCTGGTGACCTAGAAGGCAACCTTTTCAAGGCCACTGCCATTATTCTAAGTATAATTTATGTGCATATACTGGTGCGTAAAGGGAAAACACGGGAAATAGCCTTTAAAACACTATGGCGCAACAATGGCGATGTTAATTCACAACCTCAATCAGAACTAACCACTCAAAACAGCTACTAGGAGAACCACTATGTTTGAATTATTTTTAGTTATGCTAGCCCTTACCTCACCGATTTTAATTATCATCTTTGTGCGTAATTATTTTAATTACAAATCTGAGGTCAATCAGAAGATATTAGCGCTGCAAAAAGACACAGATACCGAAGCGGTGAATAACATGCAGAAAAGGGTAGAGCAGCTGGCTAAAAGAGTGATAGTGCTTGAAAAAATAGTCACCGATAGCAAGTTTGAGTTGGGGCAGGAAATCAGCCAATTGTGATTGATGTAACAGACAACAATAAACGGCTCATGTTGAGCCGTTTTTTTGTTTAATAATTTAGTAACCTGGAGGAGCGCTATCTAACAAATAAACTTAGTTTCACGTTACAAAGTTTTATGGTCGGCTAATAGATAATGAGACATGCAAGATTTGCTTGCTGACAGTCGCAAAAACGGCAAGAGCGGCCGTACGTCATTCAGAACCATACGAGAACATTGTGCCAATGCCCGTCATTCGAAGTCACGTCAGTTAAACTGATTTTGCGATAAATTGTCAGTCTAGTTCGCATCTTAAAAGGGAAACTAACGCCCAAAACGGTCATAAACATTTATCACCTGACCGTTGAAAAAACAAACATAATGGACTTTGCCGCTAAGCTTGTAGTGTTTTTTAAAGCCAAAATCTTTAATTAAAAGCCAGAGGGGTCAAATCTTGACTTCACACATCAAGAATCATCAATGTCCGCTTCTACCACTTTGCCGATATTACGGCTGTGAGCGATAACCCTCAAGATTTCAAAAATGCTGTTTATATTTCATAGTGCCCTTAACTGGGAAGCAGTGAATTATATTGAGAGTGAGTCTACGTAAAAAATTTAGTTCTTAAAATATTTTCAAGTGAACCTTTTTGGAATAAGTACAAGGCGGTTTTCACAATAGATGTGTTCAATAACGTGACCCAAAGCGCTGTGACTTTTATTACCTTGCTAGGGTGATTGATTGCAGCCAATTCATAAATACAGTTAGGCGTTTAGTTGGTTGTCTACGTGATGAATAGAGTAAAGACACCGGCATTGGCTCGGCTTCAAATTGAGGTAGGACAGAAATTAGTAGGCCTTTCTTGATGAGGTTTTCTGCACCAATCGCGGGGAGTTGGGCAATGCCAAGCCCTGCTAAGCAAGCATCTAAATAAGCATCTGTGCCATTAACCGCTAGGCTACTTGGCATGGATTGTTGTTTTACCTTGTCGCCTTCCATGTATTCAAATTGGGCATCGAGATTACCAAGCGTATGAGAATATTCGATCAGTTTATGATTGGCTAATTCTGCAAGACACTGTGGAATACCATATTTTTCAACATAGCTTGGCGACACACAATTTACGCTTCGGTACAGCGTTAATGGGCGAGCGATAAGGCTGCTATCGTCAAGATTACCCACTCGAATGACGCAATCAATGCTTTCTTTAATTATATCAACTCGATAATCTGCGCTGCTGATCTTTAGGCGTATGTTGGGGTATTTTTCGAGGAAGTCGGATAAATGCGGAATGACAACCGTTGTGGCAAAACGACTAGGCATGTCGACTCTGAGTACCCCGCGAACATCATCAGAGTTACGTTGGAACTGGCTTGCCAAAGCGTCTAACTCGGCGAGCAGTACTTGGCACTGTGGTAAGTAAGTCTCGCCGTCTTGAGTTAAGGTGACGCTGCGCGTGCTGCGATGAAAAAGCCGCGTGCCTAATTCACTTTCAAGCCCTTGAATAGCACTTGATACGCTTGACTTTGGCAGGCCAAGCGCGTCTGCTGCCTTGGTAAAGCTGCCAAATTGAGCAACCAATACAAAGCGCTGCATGGCTTCAAATTTGTCCACATCTTCTACCTTTGTTTGTTTTATCCGAACAATGTTATCACTTTTGTCATGTATATCGAACACAATAAATTATCTACTCTGTTCTACGTGGTCAGAGCCGCTATGGTTTAAGGTTTTAAAATTGTTACAGAATAGATTGGAGAGAGTGATGAATAAATTAGCAATTATTACTGGTGCTAGCCGTGGGTTAGGAAGAAACAGTGCTTTAGCGTTAGCTGACAAAGGCATAGACGTTATTTTTACTTATCACAATAATGTTCAAGCGGCACAAGATGTGATTGAAGAGATTCAACAAAAAGGCCAAAAAGCCTTTGCCCTTCAATTGGATACGCGCGATTTTGATGCCATTCCTGAATTTGTTAGTCAGGTTGACGGATTGTTGACCAATGAATTTGCACGAAGCGATTTCGATTATTTGTTAAATAACGCTGGCGTAGGTTTACGGGTAAGTGTTGAAGAAACCACTTATGAAGAGCTAGAAAATATGCTGGCAATCCATGTAAAGGGACCTTTCTTTTTAACGCAAGCATTATTACCGCATATTAAAGACGGCGGTCATATTCTCAATATTTCTTCAGGTTTGGCACGTTTTAGTATGCCAGGTTCAAGTGCCTACGCGATGGCCAAAGGTGCAGTCGAAGTCATGACACGCTATATGGCAAAAGAGTTCGCAAACCGACAAATTCGCGTAAATACCTTGGCACCCGGTGCTATTGCGACAGACTTTGGCGGTGGTAATGTGCGTGACAACCAACAAGTGAACCAAATGGTGGCATCTGTTACCGCTTTGGGTCGGGTTGGGGAGGCTGACGATATTGGTAAAGCCGTTGCCATGTTGCTTAGTGAAGACAGCGGCTGGATTACGGGACAGCGAATTGAAGCGTCTGGCGGTATGTTTCTTTAATTTTCAGCTAATATTAGTGCTCTGCCGCATTATTTTTTATAAGGATTCAAAGCCCTCTGCGTGAGGGCTTCATCGCTACTATAAAGCTCTTAATATATTGTCAGAATTAGTTAAACTCGAGCAGTGTTTACTGGCTCAGACTTGCTTTGACAGTTCAAGTTAAGACTTATTCACATAAATTACAGTGGTTTTTTTTAATCTGAATTTTGCTTTCGCTTTTTGCATTAACCCAGCCCTATTATTACAGGCTGGGCAGAAGGTAATTAAGGAAAGGTAATTTCAACTGTTGAGGCTTTATTCAATAGTGGTAATAAGGATTTTTCGCGTCTTAAGTCCTTTAACTCACGTTCTAATTGGCGTTGCTGTGTATTTAGCTCTTTACGCTGCGTTTGCGTGATGTTATTGCTGTTTAATTGCTGATTAAGTTCAGAGAGTTGTTGTTTTAGCTCGGTTATACGGTTATCAATTTCTATACGACGTTGTTGAATTTGATAACGGTCGTTACCTTCTTCCCACGCTTTTCGAAATGCACGGCTGTTACATACACCGTTATACGAGACTCCGCGCATAGCAAGAGTAAAGCCGTTTTCAGGTTGACAATACACCGCTAAACCACTTTCGTAGCTACTTTTAAATTGTGCTATGTTTGGGGTAATATTGTAATCGTTACACGTCGCGATCTTTGTTATACCATCGGCATAATCACCACCATTTACGCCGTGTTCATAACCTAAACTTTGCCAATTAGCGACTTTACACTCATCTTGACTTAACGTTGTGCAGCCATTTAGTAGTGCTATACAACTTAATATAAATAAACGATTTGGCATAAACTTCCTGTTCTGTATCGGATTTACTGACATTTTAAATGATCTTTAGCATCGACATTTTTGTTTTGCCGATGCCTTATCTTACTTGCGATCGCTATAAAAAATACACATTTAAATATGTTATAGACTAATTTTATGTAACAAATCTAGTCGATACAAATTAAAAAGTTGTACCCACCGATAATCCAAGTTGCCATGAGTCGACCGCTTGGTAATTACCAAGGGGTTTACTTAAATCGATATGTACGACGTTGTCATTACTAGAGCGCGATGAGAACAGACGAATACCTAAACCAACACTACTAAGCGTACTATCAGTGATATTAGGTGTTTGCACTTTGCCAGAGGCACGCCCAACATCGACAAAGCCCACAAAACCTACATCGGCAATTTGATATAAATTTATGTTTGGATATATACGTATCTCTGCGCTAGCTTGTATACTTTGTGTGCCATGTTGGTAACTTTGTGGAAAGCCGCGCATACCTTCTTCACCACCTACAGCAAGTGGTTGTTCAGCGAATTCGGTATTTTGCCACTGTGCATTTATATGACCATACAAGGCAAATAAAGGGGAGAGACGCAGGTTAACTTGCCCTTTAGAAAATAAAGCGACACGATCTTCAAGTTCAGTACCAATTTCGGCATTTAAGCCGCCGCTAAATCTAAACAGGGTGGATGAATCGCTCGCCCAGGCTTTGTCGATCCCCGTTTCAACAATAAAGCCTTCACCGGGATTAATCATATCAGCACCAAATTTGGCGTTTAATTCCCAGCCAAGGTTAATATCTTCGCTGTGATTGATAAGGTCGATGTCTTGAAGTACGGTAAAATCATCTTGTATCCAGTGAACGCCAAGCCAAGGTGTTGCAATGGTAAAGTTATTTAAGTTAGCGGGAAGCGGTGTGTTGGCAACTTGATCATAGCGGGTGTCTTGATAATCAATCCCCGTAAGCCAATGCGTTGTTGCGCTGCTGTCTTGTGACCATACGCCACCTACTGCAAGCTGCCCTTGTGTATCATCAGAAAAAAACTCAGAGCGAGTTTCGCCATTTTGATATATAGAGGTTTTTTGTTGTTGTGTTTTAGCATAATAACGTCTTAGAGCATCACTACTTCGTTGATAAAAAGGTTGTTGATAGTCAAACATAAAAACTTGTCCATCGTCATAGTCATCGGCTTGCAAGCTCAATGTCGCATGCGGTTGCCACGGCACAGGCATTTGCAGCATGGTATGATAACCGCTGCGTTCGTGATCTGTTTTATATTTTACTGATGCGCGTATGCCATAGCCTAAAAAGTTTTCTTCTTTAAAACCAATGCTGAACTTGTTATTGCCACTGCTGCGACCAAAATCAATGGTTGGTAATAAACTCCAGGTGTCCCATGTTTCAACAATTACGGCTTGGTCATTGTTGTCATTACAGTTTGGCGTTGTGCTGATCTTTGCGTCGCGAATATATTTTTTCTTACGCAGGATACGCTCAGCTTCTCTTAATTGCGTGTCATCGACTTGTTCGCCTATCTGAAATGGTAACTGCTCATGAATAACTGCTTTACGAGTATCAATATGTAACCAATTAATAAAGCGATGTAAGGCTGTGGTTTCAGGTGAATGCGGATCAAAAATTGGATTGTTTTTGATAATTATTTCACCAAGCGGTGCATTTGGTTCAATGGTCGCAGGCTGGGGCTCAATAGCATTACAACTCGATATGGACTCGAGTGAGTTAGCAGTCTCTGCATTGCTACAGCAGCAGTAAAATAAACAGCTAGTTAAGATGATGCGTTTCATAAGTGCCTGAGTTTAATGACTGCGTTGAACATGAGTCTGTTCAGCGCAGTGTGGTAGTAATTTAAACTCAGCATAGAAGGCAATACTTAAGGAAAGCTTAACTTAAACTGAAAGTTTGATTAGCCAATCTAAAGCGGTTTTTTACTGCGAGGAGCGCCTAGTACAATCGCTATTTGGCAGACACATATCGACAAAAATCCACTTATGCCCAAAGCTCCGCCAAAATTACTAAGGTAAGGCACTAAATTATCAAACAAAATCGAAAAAATAACACTGGCAGAAAACAGCGTGTAAATACCAAAGCGTTTTGGTGCGCTCATGCCTATAAATGTGCCACCAAAAAAAATGCTGCTATATAGCTCTGCGTTGAACTCGGTGGCAAGTAAAATAAGGTAAGCGATAATAGCTAAAATTGCTGACGCTCTAATCGCATCTAGACGGTTGTGCTTCGCTAAATAAAAGGTCAAAAACGCGCCAAGTAAAGCAAGTGTTACCGATGATAAACTCATGCCGCGAGCCCTTTAGCTAATACAAACAAAGCAACACTAATAAAGGCAATACTTCCTAATTTACCACCAAAGCCAGTAAACACTTTAGTCGTCAGTACGTATAAAATAGCCCCAATCAATGAAATAATTGCTAATTCCCAATAGGTATTAATCAACCCCTGAGAGCACATTCCAGCAAAACTACCAGCATAAACAGCTGCGTAAGGATGATTTGCATACTGTTTTGGAAAAGGAATAAAGCTGCCAATAAGTCCGGTTAGGCAAGATGCAATAACCGCAGGCACTGCAAATTGCGTATGAAGGGTAAAACAAGCGACACATCCACTAAAAAAAGCGATGTATTTTAGGAGAAAAAATTTAGTCATAGAGTCGGTGATTTTTCTTAACTGAAGTACTTAATTCTGAATGAAGTTAGTGCTAGCTTATTATGCTTGGCACTAACATTATGCAATTAATCAAGGTGCAATTAAACTAGATATAATTAAACAAGGTGTTGCTCAAAAAATGCTAAAGTTCGTTGCCATGCAAGTTCTGCATTCGGTTTATCGTAACGGCCCGTTGAGTCATTATGAAAACCGTGATTGGCATCTTTATACATATACATTTTGTAATCTACATTGAGACTTTTTAAATCGCGCTCATAGTCAGGCCATGTTGCATTTACGCGCTCATCAAGCTCGGCTAATTGGATCATTAACGGGGCTTTAATATTTTTGCGCAGAGCTTCGCTGGCGGGCGTGCCGTAAAATGGTACTCCGGCGCTTAATAATGATGAATCAACCGCAGCGAGGTAATTGACAATATAACCGCCAAAACAAAATCCAACGGCACCAAGTTTACCATTACTGAGTGGGTGTGATTTTAAATAGTGGGCTGCGGCAACAAAATCATTTTGAATTTTCTCTTTATCCATTGAGCTTTGCATGGCTCGCCCTTCGTCATCATTACCCGGATAACCACCTAGCGGAAATAGCGCATCGGGTGCAAAAGCGACAAAACCCGCTTTGGCTAAACGACGGGCCACATCTTTTACATAGGGGTTTAAGCCTCGGTTTTCATGCACCACTAAGACTACCGGGCGCTTGCCCTTTAATAGCGTTGGCACTACTAAATAACCTTGTCCTTTGTTATGACCATTGGGAGAATCAAAACTTTGGTAAGTTGCTTTAATTGATTCATCATTAAACGAAACTTGTTCGGCTAAGGCATAATTTGGTAATAACGCTGAAGTGAGCACTGTCATTGAATAACCAAGGGCGACTAAGCCACCAAGTTTTTTCATAAACGTGCGTCTATCCATTTTGCCATGAGCGTATTCATCGTACCAATCAAAGGCTTCTTGAGGGATGTGATCTGAATGTGGGTTATTCATTGCAGTGCCTATATGTTATTGATTTAAGATTTAATAACATAGCTGAGAGAACTCAAAATGTATATTGCTGTATGATTAATATACCTAGCTAACTTCTTCACCGGCATGTTTTGCGGCTAATTCATCAAGTTCTGCGCAAGTGTAATCAAACCCCGCGCCATCGAATTGATAATTTACTTTAACGTCAAAACCACCATTAAGAAGTTTTGTTTTTACCCGGGCGACAGGCCAATGCTTTAATTCGTTTAAAAAACGATTAGCGATTTGACCAGATTGAAAGCGATAGCGTATTTCTGAATTCATATAAAGTAAGTATAATTTGGGCTGTTAACTTCGCAGTTTGTGGATTTAGCCGATTTAGTCAAGTTTTTTGTTCTTTAACATGCTTGATAAGTTCAATTGTGCGCTTATTAGCATTGGTTTTCGTCTGCTTTTGCTTTAACGTAAGGGTCTGTCAGATAAAATAGTTTGCGAGAAGATTACAAGGTATGCCTAAGTACGGTATAAGAGTGTCATGAAAACGCCAAAACAGATTTTACCGTTAATAGAAGACGGTATCGTTGATGAAGTCATCAGCCAATTAATGAGTGGAAAAGAAGCCTCGGTTTATGTGGTTCGCTGTGGCGAGCATATTCGCTGTGCGAAAGTGTACAAAGATGTACAACACCGAAGTTTTAAACAAGCAGTAAAATACCAAGAAGGACGTAAAGTACGCAATAGTCGCCGCGGTCGTGCGATGGAAAAAGGCTCTAAGTTTGGTCGTAAAGAACAAGAAAACGTGTGGCAAAATGCGGAAGTAGATGCGCTTTTCACGCTTTCTCGGGTTGGCGTAAAGGTACCACAACCTCATGGTTGTTACGATGGTGTACTGATCATGGATTTAGTCACCGATAATGATGGTGATGTTGCGCCGCGTTTAAATGATGTGAGTTTAACTGCTGAGCAGGCAATTGAAGATCACGCTACTATGGTTCATTACATTCGCTTAATGCTATGTGCGGGTATTGTGCATGGTGATTTGTCTGAATTTAATGTGTTAGTAGATAGCTACGGTCCGGTGGTGATTGATTTACCGCAGGCAGTAAATGCGGCGGCGAATAACAATGCGCAAGAAATGTTTTTACGTGATGTACGCAACATGCGCTTGTATTACGGGCAGTATGCACCAGAAATACTCGATACGCGTTTTGGTGAAGAAATGTGGGCTTTGTATCAAGCGGGTGAATTAACAGCAGAAACTGTTCTTTACGGTGAGGTTGCAGATAATCATGCTGAGGCTGATGTTGATTCAGTGCTTGATGAAATCAAAGCTGCATTTGAGCAAATGCAAGAAAACCAAGAGCGAATAAAAGCAGCACAAGCACCTGAAGACGACTAAAGTTTATTAGCTTCATTATCGATTTTAAAGATGCGCGCTAACAGCATTAAATTCTGTTAGACTGCGCAGCCTTTAGCTACTCGCGGTGAGTTGCTTTAAATGACAGTTAGGAACGCAGGTGTCAAAATTTTTCTATCGTGGTAAGCCCGATATTATGGGTAAAAATAATCAAGGTACTTATCAGCCTAAACCGAAAGTAAAACCTGGTAGCGAAGAAAATCCGCTCGTTTTACAGGTGCAAAGCGCTGCACGTGAGCTTGAAATAAACGCTATTTTGATAGCTAATGATTTATTTGCAGATATTCGTGTTGATAGTACGCTTGCTGAAGATATTACTCCTTTAGATATTGTGCTTAATAAACCTGTTACTCAAGTTTTTGAAAAAACACCACAACGTAATGATCCATGTTCGTGTGGCAGTAATAAAAAATACAAAAAATGCTGTGGTTAAAATACCTTGTTTAGGTGTGTAAACTCAGGTTGGGGCTGGTGTTAGGAACTTAAAAAATCAGCTCCAGTGATATAAAACGGCAGTTGTATTTAAAAGCTATATATTCATTAGTTTGTGATAGCGTTATTTAATATAGCGCTCACTTAATCAGCGAAACGTGTATGAAATACAGTGATAATAAACTTCAACAACAAACGGCAAAAAACACCTTACAACACGTGTTTTCAGCTGTATTTGTAGTTACTCTGTTTTTAATAGTTACCTCGTATATTTATTTCTATCCTGAATTAGATAACAGTATTTTTTTTAATGGTGTCCTTACCGACGCAATTAACCTATTAATTGTGGTGGCTATTTTTATCATTGTCCAAAGGGCCAACTTATCAGTTTTTGCTTATGTTAATTTAAGCATCGGTTTATTATTGTGGTCGGCGGGTTTAACCTTTGATCTACTTGATGAAGTGCTGATCCAGCCTTTGTTTATTGGTATTTATGTTGAGGATGTTTTACGTACTGCAGGCATGTTGTTTACTTGTTATGGTTTAAAGTTAACTATAGGCGATTTAACAAGTGTGCAGCAGCAGTTATCAAAAGAGCTGATCACTGATTACTTAACCCAAATAGCGAACCGCCAATTCTTTTATCAATATATGCAAAAAAATCAATCAGCCCCGTATACAATTTTGCTTATTGATATCGATTTTTTTAAAGTGATTAATGATCAGTTTGGTCACGATAGGGGGGATCAAGTACTGATCGAATTATCATCTTTATATGCCAAAGCTTTACCGAATAATAGTGTCTTTGCACGTTTAGGTGGTGAAGAGTTTGCAATATACCTGCCCGGTGATAACCGACCAAAAGCCTGCGATTTAAGTGAGCAATTACTATCACTTGCACATACCATTGAACTTGCTGCTAATCGAACGGTAAGTGTAAGTATTGGTGTGTCATTTAAGGCCCCAGAAGAAGCGTTTAATGAGGTAGTTAAACGTGCTGATCAAGCCTTGTACAAAGCGAAAAATAGCGGCCGTAGCCAATATTACATTGCTTAATCCCTAAGCAATTGATTACAGTAAAATTTACAATTTTAATTGGGGGTTTTTACACTATCAGTTAAATTTATTTGCCTTTTCCTGTTAAATTTTATTAAAAAATGCTTATAAAACAATGTACTTATTAATTATGCAAGGCTGGTATTGAGCTTGCAATATGCTTATAAATATAACTTATAAGCACTACCAAGGTGATACTATGGCTGTTATGCAGCGCTTAAAGCAAAAAACACGACAATTTATTGATTCAAAGCATATGTTAACCAGCATAACGGCGGCTTCATTTTTAGAGTCAACAATAGTTCCTATTCCTCTTGAAGCAGTATTGGTGCCGTTGATGCAAGCGCGGTGTGAAAAGCTTTGGCTGATAGCCTTAATGGCGACTTTAGGCTGTATTATTGGGGCCTTGTTTGGTTACGCGCTTGGCTATTACTTGTTTGATGCGGTTGGCGATTGGGTGATCAATACCTTTTCAAATCCAGAGCAGTTTGAACACGTAGAACAACAAATGCAGCAGCAAGGTTTTTGGTTTGTAATAATGTTGGGGATAGTGCCAATCCCTTTTCAAATAGCTATGCTCGCAGCGGGTGCGACCAAATATTCATTAATAATGTTTTTAATTGCGACGACTATTGCCCGTTCAATTCGGTATTTTGGTCTGGCGCTGGTGGTGTATTATGCTGGCAATCAAGCAGAGCGAATTATTACAAAACATAAAACCAAAGCAATGCTTGGTTTGACTGTGTTGGTGTTAGTTATTTGGTGGTTAACAACGGTAATATAGCCGCCAAGTGACGGCTATATTTGTTTAGTTTACTTAACATCGCCATGGATAAGTGAATGTACTTGGCGCCAATCCACCAGTTTAAAATTTTGTGGTTGCTGTGGCATACGATTGTAGCCATCTTGCACTATTAATACGCCAAGAGGGTAGCCAGGCAGCGGTTTAGCTGTAACGGTTAAGCCATCGGTTTCTGACACGCCATCAATACCGTTATTTAAGTTTGCAAGAATATTAAACTTACTGACAAACTCAAGGGTAGGGTGTTTTTCACCTTTATTTATGCGATACACGACATAACTATCGTCACCTTGGCTAGATACCACTAATAAGCGCTCGTCTTTACCATGATAAATCTCCATACCTTCTACATCATCAACTAGCATTTCATTCACGGATTGCAATAAAATAGGCGCTTGCTGTGAATCAGGCTCTGCTTGGATAAACCAAATACCAGCGTCTTCCTCACCGGCAAAAAGTTCCCCATTTTTATCGTCACTACTACAGCCTTCTGGTTGGCTAGGTAGATTAAATTCGCGCACCAGTTTGCCCGAGACTTGTTGCTGTTGGCTGGTTATTTTATATTGCTGATATAACCCTGATTTATCATTCACAAATACATAGTCACCTGATTTCGATGAATACATGCATAAGCCATAAATCTCACTCAAATTGGTAGCCACGCTACCTAAGTGGTGTACGCTGTTTTGTATGTCGACAGTGAACAAACTAATGCTATTTTCACTACGGTTACTGGCTGCAATTAGAGAGTGAGTTGGGTTGTTGATATTACTACTTTGACGAACGTCAACATTGTTAACTCTACCTACGTCAAGGCTTTGAATTTGCTCTCCAGCTAAGTTATAGATCATCAGTCCGCGACGTTTATCGGTGCCAATGATCAAGCTTTTAGCTGCGTCGGTTGGATGCACCCAGATGGCTGGATCGTCTGCGGCATCACCAAATGCTGCAACTGGTGTAGTTTGCACTTTTGCATACACATGTGCTGTTTTTGCAGTGGTGGTGTTGGTTTTTGTCGAACTGGTGATTGGGTCTAAAATTAACTGGCTGCTGCGGTACGCGCCACTTTCATCGTCATACATAATGG
Source organism: Pseudoalteromonas sp. SG41-1 (assembly GCF_014164575.1). Lineage (NCBI taxonomy): Bacteria > Pseudomonadati > Pseudomonadota > Gammaproteobacteria > Alteromonadales > Pseudoalteromonadaceae > Pseudoalteromonas > Pseudoalteromonas sp. SG41-1. The sequence continues at coordinate 77,582 of NZ_JACJFL010000014.1, read as the reverse complement.
CTTGAGCAGTAGTGGCGTTATTATCAATTACCACAGAACCAATACTGAGATCTCCAGAGACACGCCACTTTTGTTGTATACCTTGCTCTGGATTATATCGGTATAGGGTGTTATTGCTGCTGCTAGTAAACCAGAGGCTGCCATCAGTGCTGGTGGTTAATGCGCCAATACCGCTGGCCAGTTCACCAAAGGGAGCAACCATGGTAAGGGGTTGTTTACTCGCTGAAGATTCTGCATTGGCGTTCATTTGCCAAATGCCAAGTTCTTCTTCACTGATAAATAATTGTTGGCTTACATCATTAACCGCACAACCCGCAGCTTCATTTACACCGGCAAATTCTCGGACCGCAATGTTAGTGGTTTGCTCTGTGGCAAAGTTATAAATTAAGGTTTCGCGCATTAAGCCGCGAACATCAGCAACAAAAGCAGAAATACTCCCCGTATTGTGATTGTTAAATAGGCAGACCGCTTCAGGTTTTGCTTGCGGTGCAACAATCGGTGTGTGCTCCGTTAGCTGCCAGTTGCCGTTACTTTTAGTTAGGGTGAAAACGGCAACCAGATCACGTTCGTTATCAATACTGGTCACTAAAAAGCGATTATCGCCAATAGTACGCACTGACAGAGTTTCAAAGTTACCCGCGTTAAGTACTTCGCTATGTTGTTTATTTTGCTCTACTACAATTAAGCCTTGGCTTTCACTGGCTAGTAACCATGCATCATCAAAAAGCCAAGCAGCTTGCGAACCTTGAACATTATTTTGTTGCCAAAATGGTGCGCTGTTAAGCTTTAGTGTAGTTTGGCTTGGTTGAGTGGAATTAACATCTTGGCTGCTGCAAGCGCCTAATGTTGCTGTGAGTGTTAATATGCTCAGTGCATAAGCAAGTGGTTTAAGTGTTGGCACGAGTAAAGTCCTAAGTTAGCCATGTATGCGATGCAAGCTAAATAACTTTTATGACAAAACCGTGACAAAAGAAAGACTTCTGCAGTGAGAGTAAAGCTATTTAGGTTTCCTTTCATTCAATGCTTTTTATTTTATCTGTCTGTTTTTATTGGTTTTAATTTTTAATTGTTAGTTTTAAAATGACCCATTAGGGCATCGCTTTCATGCTGAGCTGATGTGACCCTAAGCATGATATAGCGGTTATTTTTCTGTGATGGTGGTGTGTATTTCTGTTTTCATTTGCGCTAATGCTTGCAGCACGGAACGTTGCCAAATAGCTTTAAATGCCTTACTAAATAAATATAAGAAGAGCAAAGGCATGATAAATAATTTGATGATTAGTAACGACACTAAGTTTAAAAATTCAATAAATAAGCCCTCTAAAGAATTAGCCATATCTGTAATGCCAGTGGTAACGGTATCAACGACTTTGCTAATTAAATTGCCAGAATTACCTGCTAGTTGGTCGTTATAATCATGCAGCTGTTGTTGCAGTTGAGCTTTCTGTTGATATAACGCGGCGAACTGATTGTTGATAGATGCTTGTTGTTGCTTTAACTCGCGTTGTTTTTGCAGTAATTGTTTAGCCTCGGGAAGCTCTGTTAAGGTGAGTTTTTCGGCTAAACTGCGGGTCGTTTGAATGGCGTCAATTTGCTTATTTAATTGCTCAAGCTGCTGTTGGTTATCTGTAATAATTGCTTTTAATTGTTGTTGCTGAACGGCAATAAGTTCGAGTTCATCGAGAGTTGTTTGCTTGTCACTGTTAATTTTTGCGCTCAGTTGTGCTGATAGTGTGGAGGTTGCATTAGCCTGTACGCTAAGTGTGTCAACGGTCTTTTCAACATATTGATTTTGATGATTAATTTCTTCATCTAGAAAGGCTTGGCTGGCAAGCCCAGTTGCAAGTACTACAAATGGAATTAAAAACCGCACTAAAATCAGGCTAGCGAGTAACTTACCTTTAAGCTGTTTTAAATACCCAAAATAATCACAGACTAAATAACTAATGACGCTGGCGGTAAACAAGGTGCTAAAAAATACCCCTGATGAAATAGTAAATAAAATCCGCTGGATAAACAGTGAGCCTAATGATATGCGCATCGCATCGGCAATGTATTCGGCTAAATCGTTCACCGGATCAAGCAATTGTGCAGGCGCTATGCTGGCTATACCAATACCGACTTCAGCCGACTGCAATAAAGAAATAATGCCGTTAACACTGCGCGCAGAAGCATAAACTAATGATGACTGCACTAAGGTTTGGTCAAGAAAATCCATGACATAGCTGTTAAATTGCTCTGACCAGCAAAGTAGTAGCAGTATAAGTATGGCAATATACTTGATAACATCTCGTTGTTTACTTTGCATGTATTCCTCAATAACATTAGTTAGCTTGTTTGACGCTACACTAATTAGGTGTCACTACGCAATTATGTTTGATTGAATTATTATAGGTATTAATGGTCAATGAGTGACCTTCACGCAGTTTTTGAGAATTTATGAAAGAGTCCGCTTCACTTGTACAATGTTGTATTGATGATCTTGATCCCGTTCAAGATCTGGGTCGGTTAGTTGCTTATTTACGGTCAAATTTAGTAACTCATCTAGATGCTGGCCTTACGCCAATGGATTTAACTTCGGCGCAATATATTGTTGTGGTGCTATTAGCTCGAGGCAAAGTGCATACTTTGGCAGAGCTATGTGAGCATATGGTTTATGATCGTGGCGCGATGAGCCGTTTGTTGTCTCGTTTAGAAGAAAAAGGCTTAGTTGCAAAACAACAATCCGCAGAAGATCGCCGCTCTACGCTATTATGCCTTACGGAAAAAGGCCAACAGCTTTACCCTGAAATACTCCCTATTGTGAATAATATTTACCGCACAGCACTAATCGACTTTTCTGATGATGAAAAAAAACTGTTGGCAAAGCTGTTATTTAGAGCAATCCATAATTTGAAATCGTAAATCTAGCTAAGGGTTATATTGCTGTGAGTGCAGAGATTTGATAATGTAGTTGCCTAGGCATTTATATTTAACAAGTCGCAGGGTGTTATGATCGAAGCTACTTTATTACAGCAGTTACAGCAGCAATTTCCAGAACATCAGTTTGCAGCCGAAAATTTAAATGTTGTTCATACCGGACGTTTTGCAAATGCTATTGTCTATCGTTATACCGATCAGCAACTCGATTTAGTCATTAAAGATTTTCAACATAGCCCTTGGTGGGTGAGAAAAACCTTTGCGCCTTTATCGGTGAATCAAGAGTATAAAGGGCTGGCTCGTTTAGCTGGCATAACTGGAGTGAGTGGGCGATTTTTACGATTATCGCCGATTGCTGTTGCCTATGACTATATTACAGGCACACCACTTAAACAGTTAGTACAACAAAAAGAAGTGCTACCCGTTAGTTTTTTTAAAGATTTTGAACGACTGGTTGCATTAATGCATCGCCGAGGGGTTGTACATTTAGATTTGCGCAATTTGGGTAATGTGCTTTGTAGTGATGATGGTAAACCGTATATCATCGATTTTCAGTCGACGATACGATACGCGCGATTTCCTCGCTGGTTACAGCAATTTATGCGTGGTGCAGATATGTCGGGTGTTTATAAAGCATGGGCAAAGCTTGCTGATCAACCTCTGCCAGATGCCAAAGCTGATTATTTAAGTAATTTTAATCATGTTAGAAAGCGTTGGATTTTTAGAGGTTACCCGATCCAACGTGCATATATGTGGGGATGTGGAATAGCTACGCAAATCGCCTCCGCTATCATGGAGCGTTTTTTATAAAGCGCGTTATTACACGCTTTATAAATGTTGTTAAGTTGGCTGGTTTAAAATCTTGGCCAACCATTTGAGTCCCAATTTAGTGTGCTGATCAATAGTTTTGGCACACCGTTGTCACCTTTATCATAAGCATGGCGAACCATTACATCGGTATTAAGAATATCTTGGCCGCCAGGTCCGGCCCACTGGCTGTTACCAGCATCTAAAATACTGCCACCACCAGAGAGCATATTGTTGCCATTCTTGTCTAAGTAAGGACCACGAATATCCGTTGCACGCCCATATGCGATACGATAGGTGCTATCGGTTCCTGCGCAACATTTACCAACAGATACAAATAGGTAGTAGTATCCTTGGCGATAGATGATCGTTGGTGCTTCAATGCCACCTGAGCGGCTAGCAAGGGAATAGAGCTCACCAAATGGTTTCATCGTTATTGGGTTGATCCGCATTAACTTGATACCTGAATTCCACGAACCGAATGTTAACCATGGCGCACCATCTTTGGCGACGACTAAATCTGGGTCAATCGCATTGTAGCTATTGCTGTTGGTGGTGTTTATCACTAAACCATCATCACGCCAATTACCGGCAGAGACACTACTTGCTGAGGTTAAACCAATTGCCGAAACACGCGAGCCAAAGGTTGATATTGCATAATAAAGCCAGCTGCGGCCATTGTAACTTTTAAGTTCAGGCGCCCAAACATCAATGCCATCGTGTTCAGGCACATAGTTAGACCACCAATTTAAGCCATTGGGAAAAATCGCTGCGGCATCATTCCAAGCAACGCCATTATTTGACCACTTTCCAGCGATACCAGGCCCAGTTTGAAATATCCACCACGTGCCATTTTCGTAACTGATGGTTGGATCGTGAGTGACTAAACTACCGGTTAATGGCCAATGATCCGTTGCGCCATTGGTAGTTGAAGGATCAAAGGGAGCGGATTCTACGTTGGCCAGTTTATTGAGCTGCCAAAGCTGTGCATCACTGTCATTGTATGCCCATTGGCTGATATTAGCCCCGTCATTGCCGTCAAAGTCATACAGATCGAGCGCTTTTTGGCTATTGGCATTGATAAAGCTCACATAGCCGTTGCCTTCGCTATTAATTTGCCAATGCTGCGTTGCACCAGCGCTATAGTCATATTGGACTACGTTTGCGCCATCACTAGTTGACCACTCAAAGACCTCCATTGCTTTACCGCTGTTAAGGTTTATTACAGAGTAGTTATTATTTTCAACCTGAGTAATGAGCCAACGTTGGGTATCGTGATTAGTATTAGCCCATTGGCTAATATTCGCGCCATCCGCAGTTGATGCATTGGCGACTTCGACAAATTTGGCGCTATATTTTGATTTTATGGTATAGACACCATTATCGATAGCGAATGCATTATTAAAAAATGGGCTGGCGGCTAAACTAAGCCAGCAAAGTAATTGTGTGGAAAATTTCATTTTATCTCCAAAGTACTGTGTGTGTATGATCCGATAGCTCAAGCAAATTTAGCATTCGATGAGCAGCTCAACGATTAACCTTTAAAAGGTTAATTGTAATACTTTATTACATTATTACTTTTGTAAAGATAAATGGTGATTTAAGTTAAATAAAAGTTGGGTTTGGGTGGGCGTGGGAGCATGTTTTGCTCCCCATTGTTGTTAGTTAATAAACTGGCTTGGAATTTCCCAGCTTTGAACTAGCAATTCACCTTGCCACGTTTGGAGTGTGATCCATGCCTTATCTTTGCTGGTTATTAATTTTGGTGCAATAGCGTGCACATGTTGACCATGACGCGTGCCATGTAAAATACCTTCATCGGCTTTTGATAACTGACTAAGTGGTAAAGGAGTGGGGCCAATATTCATGTAACCTTGGCGTACATCTGCTATTTTTCCTTTATTAAACATTACCATAAAATCTTTAACGTATTCACCATGGTGGCTATAGGGGGGCGCCATATTAAGTGGCATGGGTGCAAGGGTAAACTCTCCCATTGTTTGCTCGCCCCATGAGTCAGGAAATATGAGAATCATTGATTGATATAAAAACCAAAATGGTAAAATTAAAATACTAGCATGTAGTAGATACTTATAGCGTTGCCACCAAGTACTTTTAAGTCGCGCCATTATTGTGCCTCCTGAATATAGTCAGTCGTTAGCAGCTGCGCCTTTGTTGTCTTAGCTAACTTACTACGCCACATCATAAAGCCTGTAATAGACATACCGCTTAAGATCACGCCAAAAATAAACCAAACTAGCTTGGTCCAGATCCCGCCAATTGTGCCGTAATGCAAAGGGTCTGCAATATGAGAAATAGTTTGTAGAGCGTTCATTGATCCGGGACTTTTAGTCTGTGCTAATTCGCCTGTCCAAGGATTTATCGTCGTTGAGAACGCATAGTCATCATAGAAAATAGTGTTGTTCGAGCCGCTGATACTGTACATGCCTCGGCTATGTTCTGGGAACATGATGTAATGAGGTTCAAAGTCAGTAAACTGCTGCTTAGTGAGCTGTAGAGCCTGACTTAGACTGATGGCCGGTACCGTTTTAGAGGTGGGCAAATCAGCTATGCTTACCAGCGGCGGATGCTCTTCAATATCAATTTCGTTATGCCACATAATTGCTTGAGTTAAATACCAAAACCCCGTTAAGCTCATAATGAGTAAAAACCACATAGACCAGACGCCAGCCAAGCTATGTAAATCTTTTAGTAAGGTTTTTTTACCTTGATTAAAGCGCAATTTAGGCTGAGTAAAAGCACGCCAGAAATTTTTATAAATAATCAGCCCGGTGACTAATGCGCCAAACATGACTATTGCCATTGCAGATACAAGATAATAACCGACGCTATAACCAGATTGCCATGGAAACAACAGCCAACCATGTAACGCGCGCATAAAACCAATAAAGGTGATGCCTTGATTAACTGCTTGTATTTGCCCTGTGTACTGATTTACGTAGGCAATTGCTTGGGGTTTATTGTGATCTGTAAAAATAATAGCGTTTACTAAATACGGTTCATACACCAATACTGATGTGATATCAGCAGTAGGATGTTGTTGTTCTACTGCTGCTATTAATTCATCGATTGGTTTTGCAGGCAAATTGTTAGGATTACTTGCTCGAGCAGCAGGGTTGGTTAACCAGGTAAGCTCATGACTCACTACAGAGAGAGTGCCTGTAATACAAATAAAACAGAATAAAACCCATACAGGCAATGAGAACCAGCCATGTAATTGAAACCAAAATCGCTTGCTTACTTTAGCCATAGTGAAACCTATTGTTAATGATATTTGTTATCATTCATATTGCATTTCAATAATTGTACTATTAAACTACCTTCAATTTCAATTTGTCCTAAGGAATATTAATGCAGTTAAGTGGAATAAATACACCGTTAAGTATTTTATCTTTGACTCTTCTTTCACTGTTAAATCCTTCTAATGCTGTTGCCGAACAGCATGCTGTGAGTGAAGATCACGATTTAGAAGTTATTACGGTAAAAAGCCAACGAGGTTTGATTTCATACATGAGTGCGTCTGGTGCAAAATCAGACGTGCCAATTATTGAAACTCCGTTGTCTGTTTCAGTTTTAACGCAAGAGCGAATTGAAGATTTAGGCGCACTAACTATTCAAGATGCAATTGGTTATGTGTCTGGTTTATATAACGGTCCATACGGTGTTGATACCCGTGGCGATTGGTCGGTTATTCGTGGTGTGTCGCCCGTACAATACTTAGATGGCTTAAAATCGTTGTATGGTAGTTATAATAATGTTCGCACTAACCCTTATGGATTGTCGCAAATTGAAATACTCAAAGGGCCGAGCTCAGTACTTTATGGACAGGGGTCAATTGGCGGGATTGTTAACTTAGTCAGTAAAAAACCAGAAGCTGAAACATCAGGACAGCTTTGGGGGCAAGTTGGTAATTACTCGCGCAAACAAGTTGCGGGAGATATTACCGGTGCATTAAATGATGATGCTTCATTACAAGGGCGAGTAATTGGTTTATGGCGAGAGAGTGATACCCAAACCGATTATGTGCCAGATAACAGTATTGTGTTTTCTCCATCATTAACCTGGTATGCCACTGATGATACAAAAATAACGCTATTAACTAATTGGCAAAAGAATGAATCAGGCACGAGTACCTCGTTCTTACCTCACTCAGGCACCATTTTAGAAAACGAAAACGGCAAAATTCCATCAAGCCGTTTTGTTTCTGAGCCGGGTTTTGATCGTTATGATACTGAGCAAGCGTCAATCACTGCGATTTTAGAGCAAAATATTAATGCTGATTGGCAGTTTAAACTTGCTGCGCGTTACACCGATAGTCATGCTGATTATCATACGATTTATGGTTGGCCACCTAAATTTTTAGAAGATGGGCGCAGCGTCAAGCGAGTGTCTTATCTTAGCTCCGCTGATTCGCGGGCTATTGCCAGTGATGCCCAGTTTCATGGCAATATAATAACCGGTAATATTGAGCACACAATAGTGATGGGGCTTGATTATCAAAATGCTTATACCGATAACGACTCTGTTTCTGGACTAGCTGGCACGCTAGACTTATTTAACCCGAAATATGGCCAAGTCGCTAATTTACCAACGGTAGATGATATCGTTGATTATGACTCGTCAAAGGTTTATCAAACTGGCTTATATATTCAAGACAGTATGAAAATTGCTGATAAGTGGATAGTCTCAACAGCATTACGTCGCGATAAAGCAACAGCAAACCCTGAAAACGGCAAAAGTGAGTCACAGTATGCGACCACCGGTCGTTTAGGCTTGATGTATTTATTTGACTCAGGGGTTTCACCGTATGCAAGTTATAGTGAATCATTTGAACCATTAATGGGTCAAGATGCTTACGGTAAAGCATTCGAACCAAAAACGGGTGAGCAAGTTGAAGCGGGTTTAAAATATCAACCAGCAGGTACAGAGCATTTATTAACAGCTGCGGTGTATCAGATCGTTGAGCAAAATCGCACCACCAGCTTACCAGCTGAACAGGTGGGTAATACAAATCTTATTGACCCTAATGGACAAGTTCAGCAAGGTGAGGTAACTGTTAAAGGTATTGAATTAGAAGCACAGCTAGCTTGGGATACAGTCGATGTTTACGCATCTTATGCATACACTGACGGTTATGTTAGTCAAAGTAATACTCTTGGTGAAGATGGTGCAAAGTTAAGTGCCTTGCCAGATCAGCAAGCATCTATTTGGAGTACTTGGCGACCAGAGTCATTGAACGGCTTTAAAATGGGTTTTGGAGCACGATACGTTGGTGAAACATCAGATGGAAGTGCCTATGTTGAAATGAATAATATAGTTTTAAATGATCCTATTAAAACGGATAACTATACTTTATTTGACGCTATGATTGGTTATGATTTTGATGACTATAGTTTTAGTTTACAAGCGCAAAATTTAACGGATAAAACAGTGATTACATCATGTTTAGCGCGTGGAGATTGCTTCTATGGTCAACGCAGAACTGTAACTGCGAATGTGCGCTATAAGTTTTAAAGCTGTACTATACTAGCCGTAAAAAGGGAGCCGTCAGCGGCTCCCTTTTTATATACTGCATTTAACTATCAAGATCGTGCTTATTAATAGTAATCACCCGTTGTGGGAATGGAATTTCAATATCCGCACCTTGAATCGCACTATATACACCACCGTTTACGGCCAGCTTGGTTTCAATTATTTTCGTCGTCGGCACCCAGTAGCGGTAACTAATTGTTACTCCACTTTCAGCAAACCGTTCAATGCCAACTTGTGATAGCGGTTCATTTGCGACTAACTCATGGTCTTTCAATACGTTTTCTATAAGCTCTATAGCATGCTCAGCACTGGCATTATAGGCAATATCAATTTCACCTTTGACCAATGAATAATTAAATGAGTTATGCAGTATTTCGCCAACGATGTGTTTGTTAGGAATAGTAATTTCGACTTTTTCTTCATTGATCAAAATGGTGTAACCTAGCTCAATGGTTTTTACTTGGCCGCTGACATTTTTAACTTCAATCGTGTCACCAACGATAAAGGGGCGGGTGGCAATAATAGCCAAGCCTGCGCCATAATTTGATAACATCCCTTGCAATGCTAAACCAGCACCAAGAGAAGCTGCACCAATTGCAGCGACAAAAGGTGTGACACTTATGCCAATTTTACCTAGCGCAATAATAATGAACATAACGATAAACAATACTTTCACTACATTACTGACAAAATTAGTGAGAGTAATATCAATATTATTACGCGCCATTAAAGCGGCAATCATCTTAGATATTTTTTGTGCCACCCACAAACCAAAAATCAAGATCAACAATGCGCCAACTAATTGCATGCTGTACTTAACGAGGTACTCACTGATCATGGTGTAGTATTTTTCAACTTGTTGGATTTCTGTACTGATCATCTATTATCCATAAATAAAGTGGTTAAACTATTTCATCATAGCAGAGCTTGACTCAAAAAAGGATAAAGTAATGGTACGATTAAAGCGGTAAGTAATGCGCTCAGTGCCATTGCCACTGAAGCAAATGCACCAATACGCGGATGCTCAACAAGTGCGGCGGCGGTGCCTATTGCATGAAATGCAGTACCAATCGCAACGCCTTGTGCCTGATGGTTATAAATGCCCACCTGACGAAGAATAAGTAGCGCGAACAAAGCACCTAATAAGCCGATAAAAATCACCATCGCAGCTGCCAACGAAGCAATGCCTCCGAGTGAATCAGTCACTAATAGAGTAATGGGAGTAGTGACCGATAAAGCGGCAACAGATGCTGCTAATTGTGCAGGCACATTAAATGCAGCACTGAGTAAGGTTGCAACCACAGTGGCATTGATTATGCCCAGACTACAGCAGCCAACAATCAGCAAGAGATTTCTTCGTATATGCACAAATTGTTGATATAGCGGTAATGCAAGCGCAACAATGGCAGGCTCCAGTAAATAGCTTAATAGCTGGCTATGGCTAGCAAATTGCGAATAAGGCAGTGAAAAACTCACTAGTAATATGGCTATAAGCGTAATAGTGATAAAAACGGGATTAGTCAGCGCTTTTAATAAAGGATTGTTAATGGTTGTATTGAGCTTCCTTAACCCTAAAAACAGCGTGATAATTACAGGAATACTTAACCACCATAGATCAATCATGTTCAATCCTGCCTTTAAATACACTGATCACTGCTGCGATAAGCAGTAAGCTGGTCAATGGCACCAAAATGAAAACTGCACTGAGAAATTGCCATTGCAGGGCGATGATTTCAAGGTGTTCGATAAAACCAACCCCAGCAGGGATGAAAAAAAGCGGCATGACATTTAATAATGGCTTAGCACAGGGAGTTAAGTGATGCTCTTTAACTACGTTTGTTAAAAGTAACGTAAGTAGCATTAGCATCGCTAAGAGGGGGGCTGGAAAGCTGCCTTGCAGCCAGTGCATGATTATTTTTGCTATCGCCAAACAACCCAAAATCAAACAGCTGCTGAGTAAATAAGGGAAGATTTTTTTAAGCACTTGGGGTCGGGGAGCCATTGATTATTTACTCACTACAGGTCGTATTATACTTCATCATATTTGCTTGTTGAAAACTATGCGACTTATTGCTTAGCGTTGATATTAAGTGAATTTGTTACCAACGTTTACTATTTTGATACTCAATGTTATCGGCGCCTTTGGCTTTTGCAATGGCCTTTTTTGTATTGCTGTTAATAAGCAGACGAATTTGGCTAATGGTTTCTTTTGCTAAAATTTGTCTTCTTGGAGTGTTAAAACTTTGTTGAGTAACGCGTTTTATTGCCGCTAAAGTATCCGGTGAGCGAGCTAATAAGGTATTGATCATTGCTAAACAGCGTTGTTTTGGATCCGCATTTACTTCAGTTATTAACCCTAATTGCAGCGCTTTATCAGCACTAATAGGATCTGCATGACTGGCAAGCCACATGGCATCGTCACGTTTTAGTAAGCTAGGTAGTACAACATTTGCACCCATATCAGGGCATAGTCCCCAGCGCGCTTCCATAATGGCTAATTTAGCATCTGGGTGCACAATCCGATAATCAGCCCCAAGAGCTATTTGCAGGCCACCACCAAAGCAATTACCTTGGACGACTGCGAATACCGGCACACTTAGTGATTGCCAACCCAGCACAACTTGCTGCGCTAAATTACAGTTACCCGGCAACCATTTAAATAGCAACTTGGCAATATTTATGGGACTTTTCATAACGGCAGCAACATCCAGTCCAGCACAAAAATGCTCACCATCACCTTGAATAACGACAGCGCGGATAGTCGGGTCTTTTTTAATTTTTTTAATAATACTTGTCAGCTGTTTGAACATGACAAAATTCAACGCATTTTGTTTATCTTTTCGGGATAATGTAACGAAGGCGATTGCCTGTTGTGTTTCAAAGTTAATCATGTCAACTCCTCTGACCTGTTTCAGTTTAGCTTACGAGTTAATTGAATTGATGTAAAGCGTAGCTTTTTTTGAAAAACAAGCTGTTTTAGAGTCAGTTATTATTAACTTGAGATACAAATGATTACAAATTGGTCTATATTTTTAATCGAGTGGCTTGTTATATAATCAGCCAATAATAGCCTCTGAACGTAACTTGACGTTTAAGGATAATTTAAATACATACATAAAGGTAGTTGCGCAGCTACCAAGGAGATAAACCATGCTAAAAAGGTTCACGCCTAGCATTTTAGGAACTTACATGTCATTAGCGATCAAAGGGGTAGTTGGTACAACATTAATCGCTTTTTTAGCTGGTTGTTCAGATGATAACGCTACCAAACAAGTCGCTCCACCTCCCGCGGTTTCAGTATTTAATGTTGTTACCCAAGAGGTGGGGAATTATCGAGAGTTTGTTGCTCGCACGGAAGCTCATCAGGAAGTAAAAATTCGCGCTCGTGTTGAGGGGGAATTAATTGAACGTCATTTTGATGAAGGCTCATTTGTTGAAAAAGGACAGTTATTACTAAGAATTGACCCAAGTGAATACCAATCCTCTGTTGCTGAAATTGAAGCAGACTTAAAAAGTAAACTTGCTGGTGAAGATGGTGCGTCTCGTGATTTAAAACGCGGTAAAGAAGTTGCTGCACAAGGGTTTATTTCACAATCTGATTTAGATAAATTAACCACTAAATATGAGCAAGCCGCTGCTGCTGTTATTTCTGCAAAGGCCAGCCTTGAAAAAGCAAAATTAAATCTAAGTTACACCGAGATAAAAGCGCCGTTTGCAGGGCGTATCGGTAAGGTTAATTATGACGTAGGCAACATTGTTAGCCCTTCCTCAAATGAATTGGCGGAATTGACTGATGTGGATCCAATTTATGTTAATTTCCAGGTCGAAGAAGGCGATTACATTAGTTATCGTCAAAAACATCAAGATAGTGCTAATAACCCTCAAAATGTACCAATAGATTTATCCCTGCGTTTGCCAAATAACTCGGACTTAGGATCAAAAGGGCAGTTAGATTTTGCCGATACGAAAATTGATCGCAGTACTGGCACTGTTGAATTAAGAGCTACATTCGCTAATCCACAGAACATTATAATGCCAGGCTTATTTGTCACCTTAATTGTTGAAAGTAAAGATAAGCAACTGCAAGCACTTATTCCTCAAGCTGCAGTACAAGAAAATCAACAAGGTAAATTTGTATTAGTAGTGGGTGAAGATAATAAAGTTGCAACGCGTATTGTGCAATTAGGACGACGTATCAATGCGATGTGGGTCGTTAAATCGGGTCTTGAAGAAGGTGAGCAAGTGATTGTTGAAGGTTTACAAAAAGTACGTCAAGGGGTCGAAGTTAAACCAGTCGAAAAAAAGGTCGATCACACCACAGGTACAATTTCTAGCCAACCAGACGCTGCAAACTAAAGGAAACGCACATGATAAGTAAAACGTTTATCGCGCGGCCTAAATTTGCCCTAGTCATTTCGATAGTGATTACGCTAGCGGGTTTGATTTCCATGGGTTTGCTGCCAGTTAATATGTATCCCGAGATTACTCCACCGCAAATACAGATCACCGCAGTTTACCCAGGTGCCAGTGCGCAAATAGTGGAAGAGTCAGTGGTCAGGCCCATTGAAGAGCAAGTCAATGGTGTCAAAGATATGATGTATATCGAGTCCAGCTCCAGTAATAATGGCACGGCTACGATTACGGTATACTTTAAGGTGGGCACGGATACTGATATTGCTCAAGTAAATGTGCAAAACCGTGTTGCCTTAGCTGAACCGGGGTTACCCAGCGAAGTAACCCGCCAAGGTGTATCGGTTAAGAAAAAATCCAGTTCAATGTTATTGGGTATTAACTTGTATTCTAGCCAAGCAAACATTGATGCCATTTTTTTAAGTAACTATGCAACAAACTACTTAACTGAACCGCTGGGCCGAATTAAAGGCGTGGCATCGGCTGAAGTTATGGGTGAGAAAACCTACTCAATGCGATTGTGGTTACGCCCAGATAAAATGGCGGCGTTAGGGCTGACAGTAGGCGAAGTTAGGGCGGCATTACAAGAGCAGAACACTATAGTTGCAGCTGGTAAGTTAGGTGCGGCACCGAGCTCACCAAGTCAGCAGTTTGAATATTCAATTCAGGCTAAAGGGCGTTTAAAAACTCCAGATGAATTTGGCCAAACAATTATTCGTGCTAATCAAGATGGTAACTTTGTACGTTTGACTGATATTGCTCGCATTGAACTTGGCTCAGCAGATTACAGCACTACAGCTAAGTTAAACCAGCAAGATACTGCTTTTATAGTTATTTACCAATTAACAGATGCCAATGCAACGCAAGTGGCAAGTGATGTTAAAGCCACCATGGTAGAGCTTGCTAAGCAATTACCAGATGGTGTTGAATACTCAATACCATACGATACGACAGAGTTTATCAATCGCTCAATCGAAGAAGTGATTGTTACATTATTTCAAGCTGTTGGCCTGGTTGTTTTAGTGGTGTTTTTGTTTTTACAAAATTGGCGCGCGACACTTATTCCAACTATTGCCATTCCAGTATCGTTGGTGGGCACGTTTGCTTTTATGATGGCTATGGGTTACTCAATTAACTTAATCACCTTATTTGGTTTAGTGCTAGCGATCGGTATTGTGGTAGATGATGCAATTATTGTAATTGAGAATGTTGAGCGGATCCTCAAAGAAGAAAAGCTGCCGATTAAAGAGGCTGTCACTAAAGCGATGGAGCAAGTAACCGGGCCTATAATTGCGACCACCCTAGTTTTATTAGCTGTATTTGTGCCAGTAGGCTTCATGCCAGGTATTACTGGGGAGCTTTATAAGCAGTTTTCTGTAACGATTTCGTTTGCGGTATTAATTTCGTCCGTTAACGCATTAACCCTAAGCCCAGCTTTATGTGCCTTATTGTTAACTGAAAAGTCAATGAAACCGATAAAATGGCTAGCGCCAGTTGAAAAAGGCATTGTTAAATCAACCTCCATCTATTCTAAAATTATCCACTTTATTCTAAAACGCTCAGCGAGAATGGCTATTTTTGCCTTAGTTATTTTTGTAGCGGCAGGTTGGCTTGCTAAAAGCGTTCCAACAGGCTTTGTCCCAGCCGAAGACCAAGGCTTTGTATTTGTAGATGTGCAATTACCAGATGCGGCGGCTTCGGGACGCACTGTTGATGTGATGCATAAAATAGGTGATATTATTAAACAAGAACCAGCTGCAACCGATTTTATTGCTGTATCCGGTTTTTCTTTGATTGGCGGGGCGGGTTCAAATAATGCTTTAGGTATTGTTATTTTAAAAGACTGGGAAGAACGCACTAGTACTGAACTTGGCTTAAAGTCAGTGATTGGTCGTTTGATGGGAAAAATGTGGGCTATGCCTGATGCGCAGATAATGGTATTTAACCCGCCGCCAATTCCTGGTTTGGGTAATAGCGCTGGTTTTGAGTTTCGTCTGCAAGACAGTGAAGGCCGAGATCCTATTGAGTTGGCACAAGTACTTAATGGGCTGGTATATGAAGCGAACCAACATCCAAGCTTGAGTAATGTGTACAGTACTTTTAGAGCAAATGTACCGCAGTACTTTTTAGAGATAGATCGCAATAAAGCTAAAGCTCAAGGGGTTGCATTAAGTGACATATTCTTAACGCTGCAAGCCCAGCTCGGTTCATTATATATTAACGATTTCAATCAGTTTAGCCGTACTTACAAAGTAATCATGCAAGCTGAGAGTGAGTTCCGTAAAAATCCCTCAGACTTGCAGCATTATTTTGTGCGTAACAATGAAGGCGACATGGTGCCATTAACGACACTTGCTAAACTTGAACCAATTCTTGGGCCAACAACCCTCAAGCACTTCAATTTATATCGTAGTGCGAGTATTAGTGGTCAAGCAGCTGCGGGGTTCTCAAGTGGTGATGCAATAGCTGCCATGGAAGAGCTAGCTAAGCAGTTACCTAATGGCTATGTATTTGAATGGGCAGGGCAATCTAAACAAGAAATTGAAGCTGGCAATATGGCACCGTTGCTATTTGCTTTGGCCGTTCTATTTGTTTACTTGTTCTTGGTTGCACAATATGAAAGTTGGACGATCCCTTTTTCAGTTATAGCAGCGATTCCACTGGCAATGTTTGGTGCAATGTTAGCGTTATACGTTTTGGGTATAGAAAATAATATTTATGCGCAAGTGGGGTTAGTACTGCTTATCGGTATGTCGACCAAAACTGCAATTTTGATTGTAGAATTTGCGATGGAAGAACGCCTTGCAGGTAAGAGTATTTTTGATGCGGCTCTTAGTGCAGCTAAAATGAGGTTTCGTGCGGTATTAATGACGGCTCTTTCATTTGTATTAGGTGTATTACCGTTAGTATTTGCAACTGGCGCTGGAGCGGGAAGCCGTGTATCGCTGGGTGTCACTGTGCTAGCCGGCATGTTAGCAGCGACTATATTGGGTACTTTGTTGGTGCCGTTATTTTATAGTTTGGTGCAGTCAATGCGCGAAAAAATAAAGGGTACAGCGACTTCATAAGCGTAAAATAAGCTTTGTATAAAAAAAGTCAGGGAAACCTGGCTTTTTTTTGTCAAAAATTTGCTGAGGTTTGATACTATATCTGGCATTAGCATCATGAAAGGTTTATGGCAATGACAGGACCCCGTTTATACAGTGAAGAAGAAGTAACGCATCAAGCTTACGATATCTTTTTAGAGTTAGCCCCAGATAACCTTAGTGAGCAAGATGTTGATGATTTTAACCAGCATCGAGAAGAGCTTGGCTTTATTGAAGAAGGCGAGCCTGATGATCAATGGCAAGATTTTGTTGCATTAGAAATAGAGCCAGAATTATTTATTCAGGTGTTAGTGGGACTTGAATTCGATAATCAAGATATTCTATTTGCTAAAATTTTGATTAGCCGTGATAAAGATGCGCCGTTTTGTCATATATTATGGAAAGATAGCGAATAATCTAGATGCAGTATCTTAGTGAAAACAGCCTTGTTTTAAATATCAACACAGTGAGCGAACAGTGATTAGGATACTGCTGTTGTTGGGCTGCCTGCTTAGCTTTAAAGTCTGGGCAGTTGATCCTTTTGAAGACTTTCATGAGTATGGTCAACTCTCAGATGAAGAGATCCATAAAATCCATCAAGGCGAACTATTATACGGCGATACTGAATTTGGACTTATTGTTAGTCGCGGTAATACTAACTCGACCAGTTTTAAGTTCAAAGGTAACTTATATCAAGACCTTGATAAATGGCGTAATCAATTCAAAATAGATAGTTTATATAAACGTGATCGTAACGATGCTACTGGTAATGATGAAGTCTCGGCAAACCGTATATTTTTCTCTGCGCAGGGCAACTATAAAGTTGGGGTAAAAAACGCCTCATTCTTTATGTATGGTGATTATGAAGAAGATGAATTCAGTGGTCTTGAGTTTAAAAGTACGCTTGCGGCAGGTTATGGTAACCGTTTGTATCAAGGGGTAAAAAACCAAGTTGATTTTGATATAGGGCCTGGTTTATACCGCTCGGTGGCGCAAGATGATGCTGAGCTTGAAGATGAGCAAGACAAAACCAAAACCGGCTATTTATTACGTTTAGCACTGCAGTGGGAGCGTACGGTCTCGACTCGAACACGTTTCAATCAAGATTTAAGTATTGAGCAATCATTGTCAGGATTAAACTCACGATTAAAGTCAGAAACATCATTGATCAGCCAAGTGATGGGTGCTATATCATTAAAGTTTACTTATTTATATCGTTATAATTCTAAGCCGGAAGACGACAAGTTAAAGTTTGATTCAGAACTAAGTGCGACATTAGTTTATAGTTTTTAATATTTTAGAGAGTGTTATGTATCAGCATAAGCAATTTGCACTGTTCATTTTTGTTATTCTAAGCTGGATTGCCAGCTTTGTTGGTTTAGCTTGGTATTTAATTGGTGCCGATATGCCGTTAATGGTATTTGCAGCGATTTTAGTGCTGGTGGGTTTTTTGTTCCATGGTTTAACCATTAAAGTTGATGACAGCCAAATTAGCTGGGGTTTTGGTCCTGGTGTGTTTGGTGATAAGTTGCAGCTAGTGGATATTATTGAAGCTAAAGCAGTAGAAAATTCTTTTCGTCATGGTATTGGCTTACGTATTACCCATGATGGTTGGGTATACACAGTGTCAGGATTTAGCGCAGTACAGCTAACTTTAAAAGATGGTAGCCAATATCGCTTGGGAACTAACGACCAAGATGGTTTACTGGCAGCGTTGGCGGGTAAGATAAGCGAGCCAATAGCAGAGCCTACACTCGTTTGATTAAATTATAGATATAAAAAAAGCGCAGTAGCGCTTTTTTTATTGTCGGTTTAAGTCGATATTAGTGATCGTGACCACAGCCGCCATCACCATGAACATGGCCATGCTCTAGTTCGTCTGCTGTTGCATCACGCACTTCAAGTATTTCTACATCAAAGTTTAAAGTGATGCCAGCGAGTGGGTTATTACCATCAACAATTACATCTTCTTCTTGAATATCAATGATCATTACAGATTGATCGCCGTCATCTGTTGAGGCACGAAATTGCATACCAACTTCAATTTCCATACCTTCAAACATCGACTTTGGTACTGCTTGCATCAGATCATCATGGCGTTCGCCATAACCTTGCTCTGGTGGCACAGTAACACTGAGTGTGTCGCCCGCTTTTTTACCTTGTAGGGCATCTTCGAGGCCTTGAATTAAGTAACCGGTACCAACGATAAAGATTAGTGGCTCACCATCAAATGAGTTATCGATAGAGTTTTTGTCATTATCCATGACTGAATAATGCATTTTTACCACTTTATTTGTTGCAACGATCATAGTCACTCCTATTTATTCGTCTTCGAGAGAGTAGGGTAGAGGAAGGATTGATAGCTCTACCGTTGGGGCATGTTTTGCACGCAGTAACTGACTAGGTTCACTGTCGTTTGGCAACACAACAAGGCCAAATAAGGTTTTACTTTGTTGATTGTAGGCTTGGCTTATTAATTTGCCAGCACGACGCCAGTTTTCACCCATTTGGGTTTCAAGCTCTGGCTCTGCTAATTCTCCATCGCTGTGCCCTGATACGATATACATAGCGCGTTTATTTTTACCAAGGTATTTCATGCGGGCAACGGTTTCTTGGCCTGTGTAACAGCCTTTACGAAAGCTTACTCCACCGATTGCTTGCAGGTTAACCATTTGTGGTACGTATTCACCGAGTGCCGCTTCATTGAGCTCAGGCTCACCCGCTAAAATACTATGTTGGTGCCACAGCGCGTCGTTTTCAAGGGCGATAACCTCATCAGGCAGTGAAAATTCATCATTAACCATCAGTAAAATGCGGTTTTTTGCTAATTTTAGTGCTTTACCATGACTAAAATCGCAAGCGCTATCTTGCTCATTAAAATGAATGTTCAACGCATTTAAGGTTGTAGCTAGATCATCACCGATTAAACCAATTAACTTGCTGGTAGCAGCTTGTATTTCAACTTTTGAAAACACCGCATACTTTTTTAATTCCGTTAAAGATTGAGTGGTTTCAACCGCTGATGCTGCTAAATAGTAACTATCCTGATAAGCAAATAACTTTGCTACACTCCATAATTTACCTTTGGCATTACAGTGCCCAGCCCATAAGAAGTTGGTTTGGTTGAGCTTATTAATATCTTGGGTAATTTGGCCATGAAGGTAGGCGAGTTTATCAACACCGCTAATGCGGATCAGCTGATGTGATAAAGGGCATGCGTGTACTGTTGACATAAAAACCTGCTTTACAATAAATGTAGGCGCGTATAATACCGTAGTTAGCGCTGCTGGTATAGATGCATAAATAGCTGTTTATTCAGGTGCAATTTGTTAAACTGCTAAGTAACTTAGTACGAGGTAAAAAATGACTGAAATTCACAATAAAGCGCGTATCCGCTGGGCTTGTCGCCGCGGCATGTTAGAACTAGATGTGTTATTTATGCCATTTGTAGATGAGGCATTTGATTCGTTATCTGTACAGCAGCAAGCTGTTCTTCAACGTTTGCTAGAAGCGGATGATCCCGATCTATTTGCGTGGTTTATGGGCCATCAAGAATGTAAAGATCCTGAGCTTAAACAGATGGTACAACTGATTTTAGACCGAGTTCGTGTATAGGTTTAGGGTTACTAATAATGTTCCAGACCACAGGCCTTTTGTGGTCTACTTTAGCTTGTTCGCAGTGTGTTATAGCTTATTTTTAACTAGCATATTAGCGCAATTTATTTGTGTCGCCAGTAGTACTGTTTTTGGCTATGTGAGTTGGAACTGGTATAAAAAATCCCATCCTCAGCAAGGCGTTTTTATATTAGATTCTACGCAATGTCGTTTTGAAAATAATACGCTAAAAATAAATGGCCATATCAGTAACAAAAGCCGTGTTTATCAAAGCAGTGTTTGGTTATATATTAATGGCTTTGCAAGCTCCCACTGGCTGATTATTAATGCCAGCGGGGTTGATGAACTGAGTTTTGTGCGCTTGAAACGTCTTACTTTGGCTGCTCGTCATGAGCAAGCGGAGTTAAAATAGTGGGCGTTGGATTATCATTTAACTGTGGGTAGTCAATCGTATAATGCAAGCCTCTGCTTTCTTTTCGCTCCATTGCACTGCGAATTATAAGCTCTGCTACTTGCACTAAATTACGCAGTTCAAGCAAGTTATTCGAAACGCGGAAGTTTGCATAATAATCACGAATTTCTTGCTGTAGTAATTCAACTCGGTGTAACGCACGTTCTAGGCGTTTAGTTGAACGCACAATGCCAACATAGTCCCACATAAATAGTCTTAGTTCATGCCAATTATGGGTGATCACCACTTCTTCATCTGAGTTAGTTACGCGGCTTTCATCCCACATCGGCAGCACTTTTAATGCTGGACTATGTTGTATTTTTGCTAAAATATCTTTTGCTGCGGCGTGCGCGAACACAATGCACTCTAGTAATGAATTACTGGCCATGCGATTAGCGCCATGTAGCCCCGTATAAGCGACTTCGCCTACCGCATATAAGTTATCTAGATCGGTCTTGCCGTTAAAGTCAGTCATTACTCCACCACAGGTATAATGTGCCGCAGGAACCACTGGAATTGGATCTTTAGTGATATCGAGCCCGACACTTAAGCATTTTGCATAAATGGTCGGGAAATGCTCAATAATAAAGTCTTTATCTTTATGACTGATATCTAAATACACACAGTTAGCACCTAGGCGCTTCATCTCAAAATCGATAGCGCGGGCAACAATATCGCGTGGTGCGAGCTCTTCACGCTCGTCAAAGTCTTTCATGAATCGTGTGCCGTCAGGGCGCTTTAAATAAGCACCTTCACCGCGCATCGCTTCGGTGATCAGAAAGTTTTGTAGCTCTGGGTGATATAAACTGGTCGGGTGGAATTGGTTAAATTCCATATTAGCTACTCTACAACCTGCCCGCCAAGCCATGGCGATACCATCACCACTGGATACATCAGGGTTGGATGTGTAAAGGTATACTTTACTGGCACCACCGGTTGCTAAGGCTACAAACTTAGCTGAAATTGTTTCGACTTTCTTTGCCGCTCGGTTCCACATATATACGCCATGGATATGTTTACCGTTTTGGCCTAATTTTTTATCACCAATTAAATCTATTGCGTTGTATTGTTCTAATAAGGTGATTTCTGGGTGCGCTTGTACTTGGCTTATTAGCGTTGTTTGCACTGCTCGGCCGGTAGCATCTGCAGCGTGCAAAATTCGACGATGGCTATGGCCGCCTTCACGGGTTAAATGAAAGCGCTCTTTGCCTTTGCTATCAAACTCCATATCAAAAGGCACGCCTTGCTCGATTAGCCATTGCAAGCAATCATGGGCATTACTAGCGGTGTATTGCACGGCGGCTTTGTCACATAAACCACCACCGGCATCTAAGGTGTCTTGTACGTGAGATTCAATGCTGTCATTCTTTTTATCAAACACGGCAGCAATGCCGCCTTGTGCATAAAGTGTGGAACCTTCCGTCAATTCACCTTTACTGATCACGGTAACTTTACAGTGATTAGCTAAAGATAATGCTAATGAGAGGCCAGCTGCGCCGCTGCCAATAATAGCGACATCCGTGATATGGTGTTTATTTTGGTTCATGTCCGTGGTCTTTGCGGTTACAATGCCCAGATACTAATGTATAAACAGTAATGAGCAAATAATAATATTATGATAGGCGTATATGTATCATATTTGGCGCGACACTATTAGTGATTTTCAACTTTCGCCAACATATTTATATGCTATTTTATAAAAAAATAATATTAAACAGAACTTTTCATTCATGCAGCAGTCAGAGTATTTGTAAACAATGGCAGGATATGAATGACAAGCAATAATCAGACAGAGGAGTACCGGCTCGAATGAGCGAGCAGGATTTGGATTTAGCGCTAGTAAAAAGGGTCCAGCAGGGCGATAAAAATGCCTTCAATCTTTTAGTAAAGAAGTATCAGAACAAAATAGCCGGTTTGATTTCACGTTATGTATCAAATCAAGGCGATATTGCTGATGTTGCTCAAGAAGCTTTTATTAAAGCATACCGCGCACTTCCAAACTTTAGAGGGGACAGTGCCTTTTATACTTGGTTATACCGTATCGCCGTTAATTGTGCTAAAAATTACTTAGTGGCTCAGGGCCGCAAACCGCCAGCAAATGATATAGATGCTGACGATGCAGAGTTTTATGAAGGGTCTGATGCAATGCGTTCAAATGCATCCCCTGAAAACTTGCTACTAAGCGAAGAAGTTCGCGCAGTGATTTTTAACACCATTGATAGTTTGCCTGAAGATCTTAAAACCGCGATCACTCTACGAGAAATCGAAGGGATGAGCTATGAAGAAATAGCCGTGGTGATGGATTGCCCAGTCGGGACGGTGCGTTCGCGTATTTTCCGTGCCCGTGAAGCAATAGATAACAAATTAAACCCATTAATAGGCGAGTCTTAATATGACAAAAGCACACGTTAACAAGTTGGATAATCAGCATCTATCCGCATTACTTGACGGCGAACAATCATTAACTGATGAGGTTATTGCCCAGCAAGATGCGGCAACCTTAGGACGTTATGCGCTAATAGGTGACGTAATGCGTGCTGAGTCAGAAGATGCTTTCGTCTTTGATATAAGCGATAGTGTTGCGCAAGCGCTGGAAAGTGAACCAGTTTATGCTGATTTCACACAATCTGCGTCACAACCTGCACCATTGGCTGCCACGGGCACCGATAACGTAGTGGCGTTTAACTGGCGCAAACCAGTTGCACAACTTGCAATTGCAGCAAGTGTTGCCATGTTTGCAATTGTTGGTGTACAAACATTGCCACAAGGTGAAAACTCACCTAGCAATGAAATTCCGATGTTACAAACAACACCAGTAACAGGAATGGCATCACCAGTTAGCTATTCGTCAGAACCCGCTTTACAAAATGCAGAGCAAGGTTTGCGTGAGTTACAGCAACAGCGTATTGGCGCGTTAGTATTAGAACATCAACGCCAAGCACGAGTTGCATATTCATTAGAAAAAGCTCACACTGAGGCGCAAGCCGAAGAGGAAAAAAACTAATTAAATGAAAGTAATTACTTTTATTTTGTCGTTGGTATTAATGGCTCCAGCCTTTGCTGACGACGAAAACCCCGCAAAAGAGCTTCTGCTCAAAATGGCTGACGCCGTTCATAATCGTAACTTTGACGCATCATTTGTGGTCGTCAAAGGGAAGACAATGGAACCATATCGTTGGTTGCATGCAAAACAAGGTAATACAGAACTCGAGCATTTGAGCTTACTCAATGGCGCAGGCCTTGAAATGGTTCGTATTGATGATCAAGTTACTTATTTTGAGCCACAGTCTGAACCTTATTCAATAGATACTGATTCTATAGCAGGCCCAATCCCAGAAGTGTTATTCAAAGATGTTGAGCGTTTAAGCCAACATTACGATTTTGTGCTCGGTGGTAAAGGCCGTATTGCAGGACGTGCTGCCCAGCTTGTGCGTATCGAATCAAAAGACGAATATAAGTTTAATTATTGGCTGTGGCTTGATGCAGAGTCATCGCTATTACTAAAATCTGCTTATGTTAATCATGCCGGTGAGATGTTAGAACAACTACAGTTAACTCATATTAGTGTAACCGAAGAGCCCGCTGCGTTATTACTTGAAATGCTAAATCGTAAGTTTCCAACGCCATTACCAGCAGCGGCAATTACTCAACAAGAAGCAAGTACAGAAAGTAATAATTGGCAAATAGGCTGGTTACCGGAGGGGTTTAGTTTGTTAAAATCAGACCGTCATAAGCTTGATTTGAACAATGAACTGACGGATTATTATTTATACTCAGATGGTTTTGTCGAAATTTCAGTGTTTGTACAAAGACCATTACCTGGTCGCAGGCCAAGCGGTGCATTGTCATCCGGTGCCACGACAGTATATGTGCATAATAGCGGTAGTTTTGATGTGTCAGTGGTGGGGAATATTCCAGCAATGACTGCAAAAGCAATTGCTGAATCGGTTGCAAGACCCTTGTAATATAAGCTGATAATGATAGAACAAACCCTTACAGTGGTGTCGATTCAAGGCGCCACTGCGCATTTAGAAGCCCAACAAAAGCAAGCCTGTGAAGGGTGCAACGGCCGTTGTGGTTCTCAAATATTTAGTAAGTTATTTGGCACTGCTAAAAAAACCTTCCCCTATCGCTTTGAAATCCCTGTTGTGGTTGGGCAAAAAGTAACCCTAGCACTGGATGATAGCCACATGGTAAAGCATGCTTTTGTAGTGTATATGTTGCCTTTGGTATTAAGTCTGGTATTTGCGTTAGTGGCTGCTGAGGTTTTTTCTGTGCCTGAATGGTTGCAAATCATTGCCGCTATAGGTGGTGGTTTTACTGGCTTTGGCATTGCTAAAAGCCGAGTGAAAAGCCTAAAGCATGATGTTAAAGTAATAAAAATTCACCCAATTAGCCTCCCTTTAACTCAAATAGATGGTGATTGAAGCCAATTAAATGTAAAATTGCGGCTTTATACACTCAGTCCATTAAAATAGAAGTTTAGAATCCAGTTTATGAAGCATATCCGTAATTTTTCGATCATCGCCCATATTGACCACGGTAAATCGACCCTTTCAGATCGTTTGATCCAAGTTTGTGGTGGTTTAACAGACCGCGAAATGCAAAAGCAAGTATTGGATTCAATGGATATTGAGCGCGAGCGTGGTATCACCATTAAAGCGCAAAGTGTAACTCTAAATTATAAAGCCAACGACGGTGAAACTTACCAACTTAACTTTATCGACACCCCGGGACACGTTGACTTTACTTATGAAGTATCGCGCTCGCTGGCAGCGTGTGAAGGTGCATTATTAGTTGTTGATGCCGGTCAAGGTGTTGAAGCGCAAACTCTAGCGAATTGTTACACTGCCATCGAAATGAATTTAGAAGTAATTCCGGTATTAAACAAAATCGATTTACCACAAGCTGATCCACTTCGTGTAGCCGAAGAAATTGAAGATATTATTGGTATCGATGCCCTAGATGCCGTGCAATGTAGCGCTAAAACAGGTGTGGGTATTGCCGAAGTTCTTGAAATGATTGTTAAGGACGTACCGCCACCAGTGGGTGATAAAGACAAACCGCTACAGGCGCTTATCATTGACTCATGGTTTGACCCGTATCAAGGTGTTGTATCGCTGGTGCGTATTAAGCACGGTGAATTAAGAACGGGCGACAAGATAAAAATTATGTCGAACGAGCATATACACACTGCAGATCAGGTTGGTGTTTTTACACCAAAGCAAACCAACACCGGTATTTTAAGAACTGGTGAGGTAGGTTTTGTTATTGCGGGTATTAAAGAAATACATGGTGCGCCAGTAGGTGACACTATTACCCATCAAAAAAATGCAGCACCTGAGCGCTTACCGGGCTTTCAAAAAATTAAACCACAAGTTTATGCCGGTATGTTTCCAATTGCCTCGGATGAGTATGAATCTTTCCGTGATGCGCTTAATAAACTTAGCTTAAATGATGCGTCGTTATTCTTCGAACCAGAAAATTCAACAGCACTTGGCTTTGGCTTTCGCTGTGGTTTCTTGGGCATGTTGCACATGGAAATCATTCAAGAGCGTTTAGAGCGTGAATATGATATTGACTTAATTACCACCGCACCAACGGTAATTTATGAAGTTGTAACTAAAGAGGGTACGATTCAGATTGATAACCCATCTGATTTACCTGCTGTAAACGATATTTTAGAAATTCGTGAGCCCGTTGTTGAAGCTAATATTCTTGTACCACAAGAGTACTTAGGTAGCGTTATTACGCTTTGTATTGAAAAGCGTGGTATGCAAACTAAGATGAACTATCACGGTAAGCAAGTCGCTGTTACTTATGAACTGCCAATGGCAGAAGTGGTGATGGACTTTTTCGATAAGTTAAAGTCAACCAGTCGTGGTTTTGCCTCGCTGGATTATAACTTTAAGCACTTTCAAACATCAGACATGGTGCGCGTTGATATATTAATCAATGGTGAGCGCGTTGATGCGCTTGCGATTATTGTTCACAGAGACAGCGCGCAATCGCGTGGTCGTCAATTAGCTGATGCGTTGAAAGAACTTATCCCTCGTCAAATGTTTGATATAGCAATTCAAGCGGCAATTGGCGCGCATGTTATTGCTCGTACCACTGTTAAGCAATTACGTAAAAACGTAATTGCGAAGTGTTATGGTGGCGACGTGAGTCGTAAGAAAAAGCTACTTCAAAAGCAAAAAGATGGTAAAAAACGTATGAAGCAACTAGGCAATGTTGAAGTGCCTCAAGAAGCATTTTTAGCGATTCTTAAAGTTGGTAAGTAAGTTTCTTAACCAAATTACGTAAGATAAAGGATTTAATGCATGGCAGGTTATTTTTCAATATTTTTAGTTTTGTTAACTCTAGGCTCAGGCTTAATTTGGTTAATTGACCATTTTATGTTTGCACCAAAAAGGCAGCAACGCTTAGATCTTGCGCAAAGCTCTGCTGGCGGCGAGCTTGATGAAGAAACTGCAGCATTAATTGCGCCAGAACCGACGATTACTGAAACGGCAAAATCAATTTTTCCGATGATTGCGGCTATTACGATTTTTAGATCGTTTATATTCGAGCCGTTTCAAATACCATCAGGTTCAATGATGCCGACACTATTAGTTGGCGATTTTATCTTAGTACAGAAATATTCGTATGGCGTGAAAGACCCTGTTTGGCGCACTCAATTAGTTGATGTTGCAGAGCCTGAACGTGGTGATATTGTGGTATTTAAATACCCATTAGACGAACGTATTGATTATATTAAACGTGCGATTGGTTTACCGGGTGATAAAATCGTTTACCGCGATAAGCGTTTATACATTCAGCCAAATTGCGAGCAAGGACAAACACAGCAAGGTGACTTATTGTGTAATGAATTTAATAAAATTGATATGGAGATCATTAATCGCGATGAATTTAAGCAAGGCTCTATGGATTTAGTCCGGTTAGATGAAAATTTGACTACGCTAAAACATAATATTTTAATTAACCCTGAAGCGCTGGAAATGAAAGGGCGTTACTATCAACAACCGGGTACACGTTCTGATGAATGGGTAGTGCCGGCTGATCATTATTTTATGATGGGTGATAACCGCGATAACAGCCAAGATAGTCGCGTATGGGGCTTTGTGCCAAAAGAAAACTTGGTGGGTAAAGCTGTCTTTATATGGATGAGTTTTGAATTTGAGAATGGCCCAGATGACATTTTACCAGGCTGGGTTCCAACTGGTGTTCGTTTTGAACGCCTAGGTAATATTCAGTAACAATGAAAAAAAATGTAACAGAGTTATATAGCAAAATAGGGTATACCTTTATTGATCAAGTATTGCTTGAGCAGGCGATGACCCATCGCAGCCATAAAGGACAACACAATGAACGCTTAGAGTTTTTGGGCGATTCCATTTTAAGCTTTGTCATTGCCAATGCTTTATATAGTAAGTTCCCCAAAGCGCGTGAAGGCGATCTTAGCCGCATGCGTTCAACGCTTGTGCGTGGACAAACCTTAGCTGAATTTGGTTTAGAGTTTGGCCTAGGTGATTACTTACGCTTAGGGCCGGGTGAACTTAAAAGTGGTGGTTTTAGACGTGAATCAACTTTAGCTGATGCGGTTGAAGCAATTATTGGTGCGGTATTTTTAGATGCTGGCATTGATGTTTGTGGAGACTTGATTTTGGCGTGGTACGAATCTCGCCTTGATGCCATTTCGCCAGGTTTAAACCAAAAAGATCCTAAAACATTACTACAAGAATACTTACAAGCCCGCAAATTACCTTTGCCAGGCTATACTGTAGTAGATACTAAAGGTCAGGCACACAATCAAACGTTCACGGTTGAATGTATTGTTGAAGGTATGGATAGCATCATCTCAGTTGGCAGTTCTCGTCGTAAAGCTGAACAAAAAGCCGCTGAAAAAGCGTTGAAGATACTTAAAAATGAATCTTGATACATTGATCCAACCGCACACGCGTGATTTAGATACTTTTTGTGGCATGGTCGCTATTGTTGGCCGCCCAAACGTTGGTAAATCTACCTTGCTTAATGAAATTATTGAGCAGAAAGTAAGTATTACCTCGCGTAAACCGCAAACCACACGCCACCGTATTATGGGTATTCATACTGTAGGTAAGCACCAAGCCGTGTATGTTGATACACCAGGCCTGCATGTTGAAGAAAAGCGTGCCATTAACCGTTTAATGAACCGTGCTGCTTCAAGTTCATTAGGTGATGTTGAGCTAGTTATTTTTGTTGTTGAAGGTACTCATTGGAATGCTGACGATGAAATGGTGCTTAACAAAGTAAAGCAAAATGGCAAACCAGTATTACTTGTGATGAACAAAATTGATCAAGTAAAAGACCGTGACCTTGTGCTACCGCATATGAAGTGGTTAGGCGAAAAGTTTGATTTTGTTGGCATTATGCCAGTATCTGCGACTCAAGGTAAAAATATCAACCTGATCAAAGATGAAGTAACTAAGCGTTTACCACCGTGTGAATTTTACTTCCCTGAAGATTACGTAACAGATCGTTCAATGCGCTTTATGGCAGCCGAAGTGATCCGTGAAAAGTTGATGCGCTTTATGGGTGAGGAGCTTCCTTACTCAGTTACCGTTGAAATTGAGCAGTTTAAATGGCAAGAAAATGGCATTTGGCATATCAATGGCTTGATTTTAGTTGAGCGTGAAACGCAAAAACGTATGGTTATTGGTAATAAAGGCGAAAAGCTTAAAGTGATTGGCCGCGAAGCCCGTAAAGATCTCGAAGAAATGCTTGATAATAAAGTGTTTTTAGAACTTTGGGTGAAGGTTAAATCAGGTTGGGCTGACGACGAGAGAGCACTTCGCAGTTTAGGCTATGGTGAAGATTAATAGCCTAAGCGATATTTATGGATAGCGACTTCTACACGGCATATTTATTACACCGACGTCCTTTTAGTGACTCACAAGTAATGCTTGATATGTTAGTAGAAGGCGTTGGCCAGTTGCGCATGCTGGCGCGAATTAGCGGTCGCCAAGCAACAAAATACAAAGCTCAGTTACAACCCTTCCAAGCTTTACTGGTAAATTATACCGGTAAACACGACCTGAAATATATCCAACGATTTGAACTACATGGCACGCAATCCACACTAGTTGGGGATCAGCTTTATTGTGGGTTTTATCTAAATGAACTAACCAACCGCATTGTACCAATTAATGAACCAATTGATCATGCCTATCAATTGTATAAAACTCACCTACAACAGCTTAACCAGCACCCTAACTTACAAGCTGTATTACGTTCTTATGAATTTCAATTATTAGAATTATTAGGCTATGGCGTTGACTTTAGTTTTGATGCCGCAGGCGATCCAATTTCGGCAGAGCAAACGTATAGTTACTTTGCTGAATACGGCTTTGTTGCCCAAGAAAATCAAGGCAGTGGCTTTTCTGGCGCGCAGTTAAATGCAATTGCAGCTCATGACTTTAGTGCGCCGGATGTGTTATATATGGCAAAACAATTAAGTCGTCATTTAATGAAGCCTTTATTAGGCAAAAAACCATTAAAAAGTCGCGAGCTGTTTATATCCAAATAGTTTGGGTATTCACCAACAATCTTAATACGGTATTTTTAACCGTTATTTTTACAGGTAAAAAAATGAAAGATATTCTTTTGGGTATAAACGTTGATCATATTGCTACCTTACGCCAAGCTCGGGGTACAAGTTACCCAGATCCAGCACATGCTGCGAGTGTTGCTGAGCATGCTGGCGCTGATGGGATCACTATTCATTTACGTGAAGACCGTCGTCACATTCAAGATCGTGACGTGTATGTGATGGCTAAAACAATCCAAACACGAATGAACCTTGAAATAGCGGTTACAGATGAAATGATTGATATTGCTTTAGATGTTAAGCCAGCTTATGTTTGCTTAGTACCAGAAAAACGCGAAGAGTTGACCACCGAAGGCGGTTTAGACGTTGTTGGTAATCTAGATAAGATTAAAGCCGCGACAGCAAAATTAACTGACGCCGGTATTAAAGTATCGTTATTTATCGATGCAGACAAAGCACAACTAGATGCAGCTAAAGCCTGTAATGCCCCTTATGTTGAAATTCATACTGGCGCTTATGCGGATGCGCAAACTGATACCGAGATACAAAAACAACTTGAGCATATTCATCAAGGTGTAAAGTATGCAGCAAGTTTGGGTTTGATAGTAAACGCCGGCCACGGTCTTCATTATCATAACGTGAAACCGATTGCTGCTATGAAAGAGATTTACGAACTAAACATTGGTCACGCAATTATAGCGCGTGCAGCCATAGATGGATTAGATAAAGCAGTACGTGACATGAAGCGACTAATGCTAGAAGCGAGAGCTTAATTTTAACTTCTCTTAAAATGCAAAAAACGACTCAAAAGAGTCGTTTTTTATTATTTGTATCTAACTGGATTAACAGTTAGTTTCTTTAGCGTTAACGCCTTCTTTTACTTCTTCACAGGCGTCTTCTACTTTGTTTTGTACGTCGGTTACAGCTTCATCGATGCGTTCACCGGCCTCTTCTGCATGATTGTCTTCACAACCCATGATAAAAAAACTAGCGAATAAAGCGATCACAGCAGTTTTAATAGTTGTCGATTTCATAATGTAATTCCTTGTAAAATTAATAAATGTGTTGTTATTTAAAATAAATTGTTATCACTTAGGGACATTGCCGCGCAACGCACCTGAAACGAGTGAAATAACTAACAATACAATAAAGATAAAAAAGATAATCTTAGCAATTCCTGCTGCGGCACCTGCGATACCACCAAAACCTAACACTGCAGCAATAAGCGCAATAACTAAAAATGTAATTGTCCAGCGTAACATTGTCGTCTCCTTGGTTTGTTAATTTGTTCAGAGTAAATAATGCCAGTTACATGCCATGTATTTAAATCCTTTATTATCAATAGGATAGTGTTTATTTTATTTATTTTCATGAATTAGGTGGGAATTATTTACAGCTTTATCTGTAACTTATACTCGGCGTCCTGAAAAATAAATATTTCAGTATGATTTTTTGGTAAGACCAATTTCATGTTGAGTGCTTTTTCATTAATTTAACAGTTGTTGAGTAGTTCGGTTGGTAAGTTATTAAGGTGCAGATTAGATTTCACTTATAAGTTATAGCTATATTCAGTATTTTTATCATCTATATCCTATTAAATTATAGTAAAAAGCAGTGTGTTAACTTTGCTGAAGATATGTTAGCTTTATATTAATTGGTTTTACCAATTTACAAAGTGTTGGACTTGGTCTGTTTCTTTGATATGATTATTGCATAAATATTTAAATAAAGTGATTTTTTACCTATCTTTCGGGTGGGTAAGAATACTCAGGGGGGGGGCAGAATGGATATAGGTCAATTACTTGCTACTGCAGCAAACTTAATGCTCACTGGGATGGTGGGAGTTTTCGTTTTTCTTTCGTTGTTGATTGCAGCAATTACCGCTATGTCTAAATTAGCGAGCCGCTTTGAACAGCCGGTTGTAATGCCAACGCGCACACCATCGATCAAAGCACCCGGTGTACCAAGTGAACACATCGCTGCGATAAGTGCTGCCATAGCTCAGTACAAAAATAAACAAAAACTATAAGGGATGACTTGTGGCTAAATTAAAATTAACAGAATTAGTACTTAGAGACGCGCATCAATCATTATTAGCAACGCGTATGCGTTTGGATGACATGCTACCGATTGCACAAAAATTAGATGATGCAGGTTACTGGTCGATCGAATCATGGGGTGGGGCTACTTTTGATTCATGCATTCGTTATTTGGGTGAAGATCCTTGGGAGCGTATTCGTGCTCTTAAAAAAGCTATGCCAAATACTAAACAGCAAATGTTATTACGTGGTCAAAACCTTTTAGGCTATCGTCATTATGCAGATGATGTTGTTGAAAAATTTGTAGAGCGAGCGCACAAAAATGGTGTTGATGTGTTTCGTATTTTTGATGCGATGAACGATGTTCGTAATCTTGAAACGGCTATTAAAGCTGCGATTAAAGTTGGCGCACATGCACAAGGTACAATTTCGTACACAGTAAGCCCGGTTCATACACTTGATATGTGGTTAACGCTTGCCAAGCAGCTTGAAGAGTTAGGCTGTCATTCAATTTGTATTAAAGATATGGCTGGTTTGCTTAAACCATACGATGCAGAAGAGTTAATCAAAGCGTTAAAAGAAACAGTCTCTATCCCAATTGCAATGCAGTGTCATGCCACAACAGGTTTAAGTACTGCTACTTACCAAAAAGCGATTGATGCAGGTATTGATATGCTTGATACCGCAATTTCATCAATGAGTATGACTTACGGACACAGCGCAACTGAAACGATTGTATCGATTGTTGAAGGTACTGAACGTGATACTGAGCTGGATTTAAATCAACTCGAAGAGATTGCTGCTTATTTCCGCGATGTTCGTAAAAAATATGCCGCGTTTGAAGGCAGCTTAAAAGGTGTTGATGGCCGTATTTTATTAGCGCAAGTGCCTGGTGGCATGTTAACTAATATGGAAAACCAGCTTAAAGAGCAAGGTGCTGCGGATAAATTGAATGAAGTATTACTTGAGATCCCACGTGTACGTGAAGACTTAGGTTATTTACCGTTAGTTACACCAACATCACAAATTGTTGGTACACAAGCAGTATTAAATGTATTGACGGGCGAGCGTTATAAAACTATCACCAAAGAAACTGCCGGAGTGCTAAAAGGTGAGTATGGCGTAACTCCTGCGCCGATGAATAAAGAATTACAAGAGCGCGTACTTAATGGCGCAGAAGTCATTACTTGCCGCCCAGCTGATTTATTGCAACCAGAACTAGAAATACTCCAAGCTGAGTTATTAAAAGAAGCAAAAGAGCAAGGCTTAAGCTTAGCGGATGAGCAGATTGATGACGTTTTAACGTATGCATTATTCCCACAAATTGGGTTGAAATTCATTAAAAATCGTAATAACCCAGATGCTTTCGAAGCTGTACCAAGTGCTGAATCTGCTAATAAAGAACAACCAGTTAGCAATAAAAAAAGTAACAGCAACACAGTAAAAGCAGAGCAGTACAGCGTAAAAGTAGATGGTAAAGTTTATGATGTAGTGGTTGCACAAGGCGGTGAGCTTAAAGAAGTAACACTTAAAGATAGTGAGCATATTCCACAATCGGCGTCAGTTGCTTCCGGCGAAACACTTAACGCTCCACTTGCTGGTAACATCTTTAAAATCAAGGTGAAAGCGGGTCAAACGGTAAATGAAGGCGATGTAGTGATCATCATGGAAGCGATGAAAATGGAAACTGAAATTCGTGCAACCCACACCGGTACTATTGCTGAAATTCTTGTTGCTGAAGGTGATTCAGTGGCAACGGGTGACGCTATGATAGCACTAGCTTAGGAGCTCAGAGGATGGAAGCATTATTAAACCTCTGGCAAGCAACAGGTATTGCTAATTTTACATTTCCTGCGCTTATTATGATCGCAGTAGGGTGTTTATTGTTGTATCTGGCAATTGCGCGCAACTTTGAGCCGTTATTATTATTACCAATTGGCTTTGGGGCAATATTAACAAATATCCCCGTAGCGGGCTTATCAGACCCCGGTGGTTTGCTGTATTACGTTTATCATATTGGGATTGATACCGGTGTATTCCCATTATTAATATTTATGGGTGTTGGTGCACTCACTGATTTTAGTGCCTTGATAGCTAATCCTCGTATGTTATTGCTAGGTGCTGCAGCTCAGTTTGGTATTTTTGCAACCTTGTTTGGCGCAATTTTACTAAACTATGTACCAGGTTTTGAGTTTTCTTTACAAGATGCGTCAGCAATTGCGATTATAGGTGGTGCAGATGGCCCGACGGCAATCTTCTTAGCCTCAAAACTTGCTCCTGATTTATTGGGTGCTATCGCCGTAGCTGCATACTCATATATGGCGTTGGTGCCAATTATTCAGCCGCCAATTATGCGGGCTTTAACCACACCAGAAGAACGTAAAATTCAAATGCCACAGTTACGCACCGTATCAAAAAAGGAAAAAATTATTTTTCCGTTAATGGTATTGAGTTTAACGATTTTGTTTTTACCTGCAGCAACGCCACTGGTAGGCATGTTCTGTTTAGGAAACTTGATGCGAGAGTCTGGTGTGGTTGACCGTTTAAGTAATAGTGCACAAAACGAGATCATAAATATCACCACTATTTTCCTTGGTTTAGCTGTAGGCTCTAAGCTTGCTGCAGATAAGTTTTTAACCGTAGAAACAATTGGTATTTTGGTACTCGGCGCCTTGGCTTTTGCAATTGGTACAGCTTCAGGTGTATTTATGGCAAAAGGTATGAACAAG
Organism: Pseudoalteromonas sp. SG41-1; assembly: GCF_014164575.1. Taxonomy (NCBI): domain Bacteria; kingdom Pseudomonadati; phylum Pseudomonadota; class Gammaproteobacteria; order Alteromonadales; family Pseudoalteromonadaceae; genus Pseudoalteromonas; species Pseudoalteromonas sp. SG41-1. The sequence goes on along the minus strand of NZ_JACJFL010000014.1, from coordinate 42,384 downwards.
TTCTCTAAATCACCAATCAATCCACTCATCGGCGCGGCTGGTGTATCAGCTGTGCCAATGGCTGCACGCGTAGTTAATAAAGTGGGTCTGGAGAATAATCCGCATAATTTCTTATTAATGCATGCAATGGGACCAAATGTTGCGGGAGTACTGGGTAGTGCTGTGGCTGCAGGTATCTTGTTAGCGCTGGTAGGTTAAATAAATCATTAAACTATACCCAGCGAGCTGAGTATGGTGAGGTAACTTTTACTTCCAACCGACTGCGCAGTATTTACTGCGCTTTTTTTTGCGCTTAGGGTCTGTTGACCTTTCAGGGTTAAAATTTGCTCAAACTAGGGGCGATTTAATCACGGCGCGAGATTTGTAACCTAGTGGGCTAAGTAAAAATCGAGCAACAAAGAGTTAATCGCCCCTAGGCAGAACCCTTCGGGCAGCGCGTGTTTGGCATTTATGCCGCGTTATCTCCTATTTATGGGGAATAACCACACTACATAGGCTCTGCCTTGCCTAAAAACCAAACGCGCAGCTGCAAATTTAACCTCGAAAGATAAACAGACCCTAGGTATACTCGATAGATATTTTATTAAATAGGAATGGTATGAATATCTTCGTGATTTTAATTTCACTGTTTGTTGCATTAATCATTCTTGTGCCACTACTTGAAAAGTATCAGTCTAAAATGGGCCTAGATGGTGCGACTAAATATGCCAAATACATCTGGCCATTAGTGATGATTTCATTGGTTGTGCAATTGATTTATGTGTTGGTGAGATAGAGCGTAGCCGTCAGTTTTAAGATTCAGGGCAGCTAGAAGCAGTAAGTTGCCCAGCGTTAAAATTGCCTGCGTAGGTTGTGGTTGAACACCCCGAAACCCAACGAAAAATATCCTGCCAGTCTGCATCAATGCACAGCATTATCGGATGTCTTAAATGCAATAACTGACGATTCATGAACCATTATGTGTGAAGTCAAACTTTTAGCTTGTACTATTTAGCCTCAACAGGTTTAAAATCATCGATAGATATTTGGATACATATTCAGCATGAGAAATAAATCGCTTCTCCGTCCTTGTTGTCCTACTTATTCAATAAATTTCATTGCTGTTGCAAGTGAGTTTGCAGATGAAGTACTTAACATGTTTTTTGACTAATAAGTCATGTAATTCTTGGTTGTCTAGTTTCATACAGAATCATTGATGGGGGCACAATGACAAAGCCAGTCAAAACTAAACGTAGCAAAAGGGTTCCGTATGACAAACTTGTTAGGCATCTGCAAGGTTATTGACACGAATAGCTCCCATGTGAAGCCCGTATACAATTGAGAGTTTACTTTTGGTGTTATGAAAAAATATCATATAGGCAGTGTTATTTGGCTCACCATACTCTTCCTTGCTGCCGTAATATTCCAAAAACCAATTAAGCTTCTCCGCCTTTTCATTCTCACTGCTATTAAACTGATCTGTGAGATAGTTTATGTATGAAACCCTATCATTCGCAAAGCCTACGTGAATACGAGTTACGTCATTTTCAACAACAAATTCAAAATCTATGTCTTTTTTACTTGAATCTTCAATCCTTTCTACTGATGAGAAAGTCGATAGCTTTCTGAATACTTTATCAGGAGTTAAATCCAACTCTATGATTGGGAATTCGGGCTCAAACTTTACCTTTTTGAAGATGTTAAACATAGGGTTGCCTAATAATTTTATCTACGACATTTGTCGTTTTATAAACCGACAAATCTCCATATTACGATGTATTTATCTTAGTCATCAAATAAACAGCTGTATATAATTAGTAACTTCGTTTCACTTTTCTAAATGCAGCAATACACCCAAATGGTAGAGAGCAGTAACATTGGACAAAATTCAAGCTGCTATTGATGTATACAGTTAGTTGCTGATTAGTTTTGTTTTATTGTAAATTAACGCGTGACTATTTTATCGGGGTCAGAACACACAATCTTATGGCTTATGACTTATGGCTTATGGCTTATGGCTTATGGCTACAGCTCCACAAAAAAACCGTTGCTATTGGCATAGCAACGGTTTTATATTTTCTGGCCGCTTTACTTAAGCGCTAACTGTAGCTCTCGGTTGCGCTCTAGCTGCGCTAAGAAGTTATCTGCTATTGGTTTAAACTTAGCAAGCTCGTCGCGAGGCAGAGGCTCTGACTTCGGTAACTTAACCGTTTTAGGGTTACGGTGAACGCCGTTAACTAAAAACTCGTAGTGTAAGTGCGCGCCTGTTACACGACCGGTGGAGCCGACAGTACCAATTTTTTGACCTTGCTTAACTTTTTGACCCGTTTTAACTAGTTTCTTGTTAAGGTGTAGGTATTTAGTGACGTACTGTGTGCCGTGACTAATAAATATATAGTTACCATTATACTTACTGTAACCAGCTTTAATTACTTTACCATTACCAGAGGCAACTACTGGCGTTCCAGTACGAGCTGCGTAGTCAATCCCACGGTGTGCTCTTACTTGTCCTGTTACAGGGTGTAAACGACGCGGATTAAAGCTTGAGCTAATATATTTAAAGTTAACTGGTGCACGTAAAAATGCTTTTTTCATACTACGCCCTTCAGGCGTGTAAAAAGTACCATCGCTGTGACGGATAGCCGCGTAACGTTGACCTTGGTTAATAAACTCAGCGGCAATAATTTTACCTGTGCCAATAAACTCGCCATCAACATAATGCGATTCATAGATTAAACCAAATTGATCGCCTTTACGGATATCATTGGCAAAATCCACATCCCAACCGAATATATCAGCAAAGTTCATTATTTGCCGTTCACTTAAACCAGCAGCAATACCTGAGGTCCAAAAGCTGTTAGTAATTTCTCCGCCTGTTGATTTAGTTAATGTTTCAATTTCTTTACTATCAATAGACGTATCGTAGTTACCTTCTTCATTTAATGTAACGAACAGGGTATCTGTTTTTGAAATCACATAACGTAACTGTGCCAAAGAACCATCTTCGGCGGTAGCAAAGCTTAATGTTTCACCAGGGTGAATTTTACTAAGTTTACGTGTTTCTGCATTGGTATTAAGCAGTTTATGAACGGTTTGCGCCGAGAATCCGGCGCGTTTGAAAATAAGTGCTAAATTGTCACCGTTTTTAACTTCGAAATCGATGAGATCGTATTCTGGGAGTTTTGCTGCATCTTCTTGCGAATTTAATTCAGTTAATTGCTCAACGTCATCAACTTTAATTTGTAATTCGTAGCGCTTGCCAATTTCTAACGCATCAGCGCTATTGTCTTTAGAGGCGGTGGCTTTTTCTGAAGGAATGAGTGTTAAAGCAGCAATAGCAGAAACCAAGCCTAAAATAAGCAATTTGTGTTTTTTTGGGAGAGTGTGCACAACGCGAACCATAACGTGCCTTTTCCTGCTGTCAAGATAATTAATCACTAATATTGCAGGATATACTTAATAAAGCGTTAATACCAGTGTTTTGTAGATTTAAACTGGCGCGGATTTACGCTAGAATCACCAGACTGACTGAATTTTTTGGAGTAATACATAGTGGACTTACAAACCGCTCTAGCAGAGATAAAACGCGGTGCTGAAGAAATATTAATTGAAGACGAGTTAGTCGAAAAGCTAAAGTCTGGTAAAAAGCTAAAGATCAAAGCTGGTTTTGATCCAACTGCACCTGACTTACACTTAGGTCACACTGTGCTAATTAATAAAATGAAAACCTTCCAAGACTTAGGTCATGAAGTGATTTTCTTAATTGGTGATTTCACCGGTATGATTGGTGACCCAACGGGTAAAAATGTAACTCGTAAGCCACTAACCCGTGAAGATGTATTGGCAAATGCTGAAACATATAAAGAACAAGTATTTAAAATTCTTGATCCGGCTAAAACCACGGTTGCTTTTAATTCAACTTGGATGGAGAATTTAGGCGCTGCAGGTATGATCAAGCTAGCAGCACGTCAAACGGTTGCTCGTATGCTAGAACGTGATGATTTTAAAAAGCGTTACGCTGGCGGACAATCAATTGCGATTCATGAGTTTTTGTATCCATTAGTGCAAGGTTGGGATTCAGTTGCGCTTGAAGCTGATGTTGAGCTCGGTGGTACTGATCAACGCTTTAATCTATTAATGGGTCGAGAGCTACAAAAAGACGAAGGCCAAAAGCCACAAACCGTATTAATGATGCCTTTACTTGAGGGCACTGACGGTGTGCAAAAAATGTCTAAGTCATTAGGTAACTACATTGGTATTACTGATGCCCCTAACGATATGTTTGGTAAGATCATGTCTATTAGTGATGAGCTGATGTGGCGTTATTATGATTTGCTAAGTAGCTTATCAATTGACGAAATTGCTGCGCTTAAAGAAAAGGTTGCACAAGGTACTAATCCGCGTGATATTAAAATCGATTTAGCAAAAGAAATGATTGCTCGTTTTCACAGCGATGCGGCAGCTGTTGGTGCGCATGAAGATTTTATTAAACGTTTTCAAAAAAATGCCTTACCGGATGATATCCCAGATATGACTGTAACGATTGATGAAGATACCGTATTTATTACTAACTTGCTTAAAGAAGCAGGCTTAGTTGCGAGTACATCAGAAGCTATGCGAATGATCAAACAAGGCGCAGTTAAAATCAATGGCGAAGAAAAGGTCACTGATACTAAGCTTGAAATTGCAAAAGGCAGCACAGCTATTTATCAAGTTGGTAAGCGTAAGTTTGCAAATATTACCTGTGCTTAATAGGTAAAGAATGAAAATTCAGTTTTAAAAACCAGCTTCGGCTGGTTTTTTACTCTTTGTGATCTACAACATTGTTTTAATGATTTCGATGCCAAATATAACCAGTAACCAAAAGCCACGCGCTTGATTTAGCCGATTGATCAATACAGTAATATCATCAGCCTGCGGTAAACGTTCAGTACCAATACGCATTTTATCAAATCGAGTATCTTGGTATATGGCAGGGCCACCGAGTTGCACACCAACAGAGGCCGAACAACAACTTAATAACCAGCCACTATTTATTTGATAAAAATGTCGTCCATAATGCTTGATATAATGAATGCTCAATTTACTGGCTTTACTTGCTGCAATAGTCAGCGCCAATATCCGCGTAGGTAACCACTCAAGAATATATAATAGCCAACTAAGTGATTTTAAAAATGGGCTATTAGGCATAATATCTTTGCGCCAAGCTTGGTGGATCAAAGTCAGTAAGCGATAAGCCAGTGCAGCCATAGGGCCAAATAGTAGATAAAAGAAAATAACGCTAAAGTAATGACGAGCAACTCTTAAGATCAGCGTTTCCATGATAGCTTTGCAAAGACCTGGGCCTGATAATTTATCTACCTGACGAGCAAGTAGCGGTTTTAATAACTCTCGGGCTGTAGACTTTTGATTTTGTTTAACGAGTCGTGCAATGCGCAGCGCTTTACTTTCTACACTTCGCCACTCTAGGCTGAGGTATAAAATTAACCCAGCTAATAGTTCAGGGTAATAGGCGAATTCAAGCAGTAAGACTACCAAGGTCATGATCACTAAAATGACTAAGGTGAAACACAACGAGGATGACAAATATTGGTAACTTGCAGGTTCACTCTTTCGAAAAACGCGTTTCCCAAGAGCTCTAAATACCGCAGTTAAAAATGTATTTGGGTGATACCAGCTTACCAAAGGTAAAAAGCGCTCAGCAAGGAGCGCTAATATAAATACAATAAAGTCCAAATGTTGCTGAACTAAATTGAGTAACACGTTAGAGCGTTACCGTAGTCAGCTTTTCTAGTAATGCGACCACCATTTTTGATGAGTTTATTGAAGCGGTTTCTAGGTATTCTTCAAATGACTGTGGTGACTCTTTACCTGCAATATCAGACATTGAACGGATCACTACAAACGGTGTAGCTAAAGAAAAGCATACTTGTGCAATGGCAGCGCCTTCCATTTCTACAGCTAACATAGTAGGGAAGTCCGCGCGGGCTTTATCAATACGCACCGGATCACACATAAATGAATCGCCAGTACAAATTAAGCCGATCAGGGTCTTCACGTCACTGATGCTTTCAACACTTAGTTGTGCAGCCTCTATTAATTTAGGGTGAGCGGCAAAACCAGCAGGCATCTGTGGTACTTGGCCAATTTCATAACCAAAAGCGGTTACATCAACATCATGATGACGTACCTCAGATGAAATTACCACGTCGCCAACACTCAGAGATGGATCAAAACCACCGGCAGAGCCTGTGTTGATCACACAGTCTGGTTGAAAATTATCAATTAATAACGTTGTTGCAATACTAGAGGCGACTTTACCAATACCTGATTGCACTAAAGTCACAGTGTTACCAGCTAATTCACCTGTATAAAAAGTGAAACCTGCTTTAGTTAGAATTTGTGGATTTTGCATTGCTTCACGCAAAATTTTAACTTCTGGCTCCATCGCGCCAATAATACCGACATTCATAATTTTAAATTCCTCTAATTAGATGTTTAGATTATACGTGAAGTTAGCGATAAAAAACAAAAATGCGAGCTTAAAAGCTCGCATTTTATCGTTTAAGAAAACTTATATTTCAGCTAAATCTGTGGAATGGGCTTTAGCTTGCGAAGGAGATAGTACCGCCGGCTTAGTAACACGGTTGCGTGTCGGGCGACTACTTTGTGCTGTCGGCTTGCCAAGCTTAAACATAATTGCTTCGCGTACTTCTGATGGCCGATAGCCAGATTTAACTTTCATACGGATATGTGGAATGCCAGCAGCTTCAAGTGCACCATTAACAAACCAGTCTCGTTGTGCTTTATGACCATCTTTATTGGCGTTGTTTACTAAGTCAACCGCTGCCACAATCGTCATCTTTTCTTTATCAATCAGCACATAATCCAGTTGTTTGTTTTTTGCTTTAGCGATTGCAGCACGTTTAGCTTTAGCAGATAAACCTTTTTTACAATCGATGATATCGATTAATTTTACACGGCTAACAATTTTATATTGATCGCCTACAGCACGTTCTAAAAGGTTTAAGAATGAGCTTTCAACTTGCGTAAATACACTGGTTTTACGCGTGAATGGGTAAGGGTTTCCGCCATCATCGGTAAACTTTGACGCAACAACAGATGCCCCTACGACTAATACTAAAATTGATAATAAAGCGAATTCCATACGGTAACTCCACAACAACAAATTGACACTATAAATTACTTAGCAATTTACGTGCCCAGTTGTAATGAAGTTACACTTTATAACAGCTAAGTTATGGCTGGTATCCGCCAGCAATTCCTTTTACTGCAATCGCTACAGCATCATGGGCATGCAGAGATTCATAATGGTTTATTTGTAACCAGTAATCGGCGTATTGTGCATCTTCTAACACGGCTTTGATTTTACGCGCAGCATCTTCACAAAACATCAGATTTTGACCATTTAAACGGGCGAATTCTTGCTCATCTTCACGCTTAACTGCCGCTTGTACAGGGGTTTTAAGCTCATCTTCAAGAGTATTGATCAAGCTTAAAATATCAAACTCACGGATGCTACTATCTAGTTTGACTTTTACATTGGCAATAGAGCGTTGAGAATGCGGTGTGGCGATTATGCCATCGGTACTGCCAAGCCAGTTGACCACTTCTTCATGGCTAAGAGTATGCTGCTGAAACTTTTCAACAAAGGCTTGTTGAATAAGTTGGCGAGCTAATGCCGCTGAGCATGGGCAAGTTGATGAGTAAGTTACATCAAGGCTTAATTCAAAACTAAGTACACCGCGGTCAATTTTTGCCACTATGGTCAACGGGTAGCTTTTCCAACCCGCTTTGCCGCTAAGGAGTGATTTTCTGCGCAGCGGTAGTTCAAACTTAAATTCAATTTTAGCTTGGTCGCTTAATCCAGTGTGACTAGAGATAAAGCTATCGAGCGCTTGTGCAATAGTTTGCGGGTTAACGTGTTGCTCAGTTGACAGGGTATCGAGCGCTAAAAATAACCGCGACATATGAATACCTTTTGCGTCTTCTTTGTGAAGATTAACAAAAGCACGAGCTTTAGCGTTGACATTAATAGGCGCAAGATCACGAGATTCAAATAAAAAAGGCAGTTCAATATCAGCCATACCAACCCAGTCTAATTTACCTGTTTGTAAGGCGGGAGCCGTATCTGCTATATCGGGCATGTTGCTTTGCATGGAAAATCTCGTTATTGGCAATTGTAAAGCGCAATATTTTACACGAAATAAATAAAAAATACGTGGTAGATGAAAATTTTCTGTTTTCGTCGCGGAACATGAAAATAGTTAATGCAAAAGTGCTAAAATCCTAACACTAGTCGTTTTTTTATAGCTGTGTAGTCAGCTGATTTTTTATATACTTATATGTATAGCTAAGAGACAGATTTATATATGATCGATTCCTCTTTGAGTCCATGGGCTCGAATACTTTCTAGTTTAATTACTCGATTTGGTGAATTCAAAACCGCAACTATTTGTTATGTCTTACTATTAGTACTGGCATTAATATTATCGTGTATGTTTTATTATGTTGCAGTAGGCGAGGTGATGCTTGTCGATGTGCTTGCCGTGATATTTTTTACTGCAGTAGTGTCGCCCATTATTATCAGTGTGTTGATCAATTCAATCCGCCAGTTAGATGCTTCCTATGCGTATTTAGATAGTGCCACTAAGCAAGAAAAATTATTAAATCAAACTTTAAAAGATAATATCAATCGCTTAAATGTAGAGATAGATGAACGTAAAATGGCATTTCATGCCAAGCACCGTGCAATCGAAGAACTCAGGCGAGAAATAGTTGAACGTAAAAAAACCCAGCAAGAGCTTGCTCAACAAGGCATGTTACTGCGCTCTATTGTTGATTCATCCCCTGATTTATTTTATTACCGTGATAACAATGGTGTTTTTGCCGGCTGTAATAAAATGTTTGAAGAGGTTATGGGGAAATCAAGTGACGAGTTAATAGGTAAAACTGCAGAGGAGATTTACCCAACGCAATTCTTACCGGAAGTATTACTAACTGATAACAAAGTCGAAAAAACTCACGCCGCTTTAACGCTTGATGTTGAATACCCTGTAGGCAATGAAAACCGTTGGTTTGAAATGCGCAAGCTCCCATTTATTAATGATGACGGTGATTACATTGGCTTATTAGCATTTGGGCGTGATATCACCAGCCGCAAAGAAGCAGCTCAAGCACTTGAAACCGCTTATAAAGACAAAGGGAAATTTATTGCCACCCTAAGTCATGAATTACGAACTCCACTCAATGGTATTGTGGGTTTAACCCGTATGTTACTAGACACCGACTTGGATAAGCAGCAACGTAGTTGGTGTAACACCGTATTTTCTAGTGCTGAAACATTAGGAAATATTTTTAATGATATTATAGATTTAGATAAGATAGATCGCGAACAACTCGATATTGTTACCGACTCAATAAACGTCTCTGATTTTATTAATGATGTGGTTAACTTTGCAGGATTGATCGCTGAGCAAAAAGACTTAGAGTTTGAAATTAAGCGCAAAGGTATGCTGGATATTTATGCGCAGCTAGATCCGACCCGATTACGCCAAGTGGTATGGAACTTAATAAATAATGCGGTTAAATTTACCCAAAAAGGTAAAGTTCAATTAGCGTGTGCTCGGGAAAATCGTGCGGATGGCGCGTGGTTAGTCATGAAAGTAACAGATACCGGGCAAGGTATTCCACAAGAGCAATTACATCGTATTTTTGATATGTATTATAAAGCGCCGGATTTAAATGGTACTAATGCGATAGGATCAGGTATTGGTTTAGCGGTCACCAAGGCTTTGGTTACAGCAATGAAAGGACAATTACATGTAAGCAGTACCGAAGGAGAGGGCAGCTGTTTTGTGGTTGAAATACCGCTGGCGCTTTGTATCGCTCCGGCTGAACAAAGTTATGTTGGCCGTAGTTTGAATATCTTGCTAGTTGAAGATGTGCCGCTTAATGCTGAAATCGCCACTAACTTACTTGAGCAACGTGGTCATGAAGTTATCTGGGCTGAAACCGGTGAAGATGCATTGTCGTTTGTTGAAACTGAGGATGATCTGGATTTAGTACTGCTAGATATGCAACTGCCAGATATTAATGGCGATGAAGTAGCAAGACAGATCCGTGCCGATAGCCATTTTGATAAGTTACCTATTGTCGCGCTTACGGCTAATGTGCGTAGCGCCGAAGAAGAGTTGCAAGGGATCTCAATTCAAGGCGCATTAGCTAAACCTATCAATACCACGAAGCTTGATAAAATGCTGGCTGAACTATTTGATATTAAACATCTACAACAGTCTGATGAAACACGCCTGACGGTTAGCAAAGAAGCCAGTGAAAATATCAATGTAGAGTTACTTGATGTTGAAACCATTGAAGATTTTGTTAATTCGATGGGCATAGTAACATTTAAGCGCAGCAGCAGTTTATTTGAAAAGCTAAATCCACAGTATCAGCAAGAGTTAGCAACGTCATTAGCAGCCGGTGACCGTGAAGAGTATAAGTCTGTAGCACATAAGCTTAAAGGTGCTGCAGGTTCAGTTGGTTTAAATGATGTACAGTTACACGCTAAGACCATGGAACATGGTTCTATTGAAGAAAGTGATGAAGTATTAAAGACTTGGTTAGTAATATTGGCAGATAAAATAAATGAAGGGCAACATGCCCTTCATTTATTCTTACAGCAATTAGAACGTTAATGCTGTCATTACTTGGTAAAACAGATATTAACTATCAATTTTACCAATGAAACGATAACCTTCACCATGGATGGTGCTGATAAGCTCAGATGTGCTGTTATCACTTTCAAAATGCTTTCTGATACGACGGATCGTTACATCAACGGTACGGTCATTCGCACGTAACTCACGACCAGTCATATGCTTGATTAGTTGCTCACGACTGAAAATACGGCCCGGAGAGTCAAGCATTAGACGCAGTGCTCTGTATTCACCTTTAGGTAAACGTTTGGCATCACCATTTGGCGATGTTAAACAGCGACTATTTTCGTCAAGTTCCCAGCCATTGAATGTGATCACACCATTTGTTTCAAGGCTTGATTCTTCACCACCAAGGGCAGTACGAGAAAGCAAGTTACGAGCACGAATAGTTAATTCACGAGGATTGAACGGCTTAGTAATATAGTCGTCCGCGCCAATTTCTAGGCCTAAAATACGGTCTACATCATTATCACGACCGGTTAGGAAAATAAGTCCAACGTTACGCTTTTGACGTAATTCACGCGCTAGTATTAGCCCGTTTTTGCCTGGCAGGTTGATGTCCATAACTACAAGGTTCACATCATCATTATTTGTAAGCTTGTCATGCATGTCATCGCCATCAATGGCTTCAATAACTTTGTAACCTTCAGCTTCAAATAAACTAACGAGGTTTAGTCGAGTTACGTCTTCATCCTCTACAATCAGAATGACTGGCGTTTGCATTATTAATTAACCTTTTTCGGAATATTTTATTTACAATTAATTCGGTATTGTATTATAAAACCGAATACTAGTGATTATAGGAGTATATCCAATTGTTAACAAGTAAAATCAATTCGGATGAAATTTAGAAACAGCTAATAACCGAGATTGCACTTTAAAACTGCTGCGCAACAACTGCTGCTTATTGATATACAGTCGGATTTTATTCCCTTCTTGGACCAAAGAGACAACGCCTCCTTTTTCTAAAAAACTGATACTCTCACCAACTGTTAAGGTACTTAATGAAATGGTATCGATCCAAAGTGGAATTATATCATCTTCCATTGTTTCATCAATGTATGTGATATCACAAAAGCGAGAAAGTTCAGAAATTTGCTGTTTTTTATTAATTAATAAGGTTTCAATCGGTATATCGTTAATTTTAAGATTCGAATTATCCTTTAATAGCTCACCAATCCCATGTTCAACGTCATAAAAACAAAAAGTCACAGCCTGTTTATTGTTAACTTTAGGGAACTCGACGAATTTTGCAATCTGAAATAGGAACGCCGATTTGACTTGTTCAGGGGATTTGGCCTGTAAAAAGGTAGGAAACAGCAGCATCAGAGCCAGTAATAAACCTGTTAATCTCATACTTTACTTGCCTCTGTTAATGGCAAGGTAATTATAAAGCGCGTACCTTCTATATTTTGATCATCAAAGTAAACACTGCCTCCTAAGGCTTGTGTGACTAAATTGTAAACTAAATGCATACCTAAACCACTGCCACCTTCGCCGCGCTTAGTGGTAACAAAGGGATCAAAAATGCGTTTTTTAACGCTTTTATCAACTCCGATACCATTATCGTAATAGTTGATGATCAAGCTACTTTCGTTACGTTCCACTGTGACTTCTATTTCGTTATTTTTATTATCTTTAAAGCCGTGGATTATCGAGTTACTTAATAATTGCTGTAATACCTGTTGTAGGGGACCCGCTTTACTTTCGATCATCAATTGTTCAGAACAATGAATAACGATTTTAGGAGCCTTGATCTCTAGTTCAGTACGCATAGAAAGCATTACGTTAGTTATAAGATCATGCATATTGATCAGCGAATTAAGCTCACCATCTTGGTTTACTGCTACTTTTTTAAAGCTGGATACCAGTTCCGCAGCACGATTTAAATTTCGATAGATAAGGTCTAAGTTTTCTATGCCATTGTCGATAAAGCGCTTCAATTGGTTTGAGGTTAAGGTTTTTTGCTCAAACCCTAGACTTATTTCTGCCAGTTTATCGCGAAGCAGGGTAGAACCAGTGATCCCTAAACCAATCGGTGTATTTACTTCATGTGCAACACCTGCAACCATCTGCCCTAAAGAGGCCATTTTTTCACTTTCAACAATTTGGTTTTGGTATTGATGCATTCGCTCAAGGGTTGTTAGCAACTCTTGATTTGCCTCTCGGAGTGCGATTGTACGTTGATTTACTTTTTCTTCTAGGCTTTGGTTTAACTGTTTAATTTCTTGCTTATCATTCTTATGACGCTCTATTTGATTTTGTGTGCGAGTTAGCATGATATTTAAACTATTCGAAAGCATATTGACTTCGGTAATATTAGTTTTCGGAGCTCGGGCGCTATAATTATGATTTTTCGAAACATCTTGCAGCAACGTACTTAATTGGTCAATGGGGTCGGCAATACGCTTTTGAATTCGTTTTGCGACAAAATAAACCAGTATTAAAACGAATAGCGTTAAAAGGATATCAATAAGAATTTTTTGGTTAATATAGGCGTTAAGGCGCTCTAAGCCACCACGAATATACACATAACCCTTAATATCACCTTCGTAAGTAATTGGTTTGATTAGCTCTATGTAGTCTTCAGTGATTCTAGGTTCTTGAAGTTGCTCAATACTATCAACTCGAAGTGGCACTGGTGGGGTTTTTCGTGCATTGAAACTGGTAAAAAATACTGCTTTATTTGATATTTCGTCGATTGCATAAATATGTATGTTTTTAATGAGTGGAATTTTTTCGAAAGATTTAAGGCGTTGCTCTTCGGTTTTCCTATCATCAAACAGTACACTTACTTGTGCATTAAAAGCGATTATTTCAGCGAGAATATTGAGCTTGTTGACGATTAATTGCTTTTGCTCTTTGACATCTAGGTAGGTTGAAATAGAAATAGATAACGATAAACACAAGGCAGTAACAAGCATGACTGCGCTTATCAGTGCTTTGCGAATACTTGTTGGCGATGTTGATTTAGACATTATTGTAATGAAGGCCAAGTTATTTAATTTTTATCTAGTTGCTGTAAGTCTAGCAAAGACCTATCAAAGTGACTAAAAAATATAATAACTTTGTTGAAAAGCTGCCATTTATATTATTTGGCAGCGTTTGTGAGGTTATAGCAGCAATTAACTGCTATACACTGAAAACTTATTGGTTTTGTGTACTACTTGATAACTACCGAACTGAGCTTCTAGAATTGGCGGGTATTTCAAGAAGCAGTTTGCAACAATGGTTAACTTGCCTTGCTTAGTCAAGTGCTGTTTAGCACCACTTAAAAACTGTTCAGCAACAGTATAATCAGTGGCAATACCGGTATGAAATGGTGGATTTGAAATAATAAGCTCAAATTTTCCAGTTACATTTGCTAACCCATCACTCAGTAAAGCGCTACCGTTAACACCGTTAAGTGCCAATGTTTGCGTGGTTGCATAAGCTGCAAGAGCACTAACATCCGTACAGGTAAAATTCAAAGCTGGATTTTTTAAACCTAAGAAGGTCGCAATAAGACCCGCGCCACAGCCAAAATCCAGTACATTGCCAGATTTAATTACAGGTGCATTCTCTAACAGTATTTTAGTACCGCCATCAAGTTCACCGTGATTAAATACACCAGGTACGCTGATGGCATTAAAACTAACGCCAGCAACATCAACATTAAATTGCTTATGGTAACGAGTAATAACAAACTCAGCTAAGGTTTTTATCTCGGTGAATAAATACAAAGCACAATGGCGGGCACTATCGATTTTATTGCTGTATTCACAGTGGCTACTAAATTGCTTTTCAATCGATTTCACACCACTTTTATTTTCACCAACCACCAGTAACTCAGCGTCTGGGTTGATAACCGCGCGAATATTGTCCAACGTCATCAATGCTTCAGGTTTTGCTTTTGGGTAATAATAAATAACGAGGTCAAAGTGTTGACCGGCTATCTCATGGCTAACACAAACATCAATACTGTTGATATTTTTAGCAAACTCACCATTAGCATGGTTGTAACTAAAAGCGCTGATCTTGCTGTTTGGATTTAACTGGCGCAGTTGTGACAAAAAGCCATCTTGCACAAAATTAACTACTAAAATAGAGTCCGCCATTAGGTTTGCACTATTGCGTAGTAAAAGTGAACTTGGATTAGTTAATGCGCTCATAAATGGCTTTGCCTTAAAGTTGTTTTGATTAATTTAGCTAATACGCTCGAACATTAAATCCCAAACGCCATGACCTAAACGATGGCCGCGTTGCTCAAATTTCGTCAAGGGACGTAAATCAGGACGTGGTACATAATCGTTAGTCTCAGATTGGTTTTTAAAATGCTCCGCTGCTTGCATTACTTCAAGCATATGTTCAGCGTAGTTTTCCCAATCTGTTGCCATATGGAATACACCGCCAATTTTTAATTTGCTACGCAAGCTCTCTACAAATGCAGGTTGCACAATACGACGCTTATGGTGGCGTTTTTTATGCCATGGGTCAGGGAAGAATAGTTGCACCGTAGTAATGCTGCCCTCTGCAATACAATCAGCAAATACTTCAACAGCGTCATGCTCAAAAATACGTAAGTTTGTAATGCCTGCTTCATCAGCATCCATTAAACATGCGCCAACACCTGGGCGGTGTACTTCAATACCAATAAAGTTAAGGTGTGGTGCGCTCTTGGCCATTTCGACCAATGATTTACCCATGCCAAAACCAATTTCTAAAACAACGTCGTTGTCATTACCAAATACTTGGGCTAGATCAAGCATGCCTTGTTGATGTTCAAGCCCCATGGTTGGCCAGCATTTTTCAATTGCCGCAGCTTGTCCTTTGGTTAAACGACCTTCGCGCTTAACAAAACTGCGAATGGTACGAATATATTTACCTTCTTGCATCGCTTGCTCAAGGTTATCGTTACTTGAATCACTCATATATTTTGGCCTGATGAAAACAACATGTCTTAAAATGGTGGCGTATTATCCCTGACCACGGCGTTGATCACAAGGCCTTATCTTTTGTGTATGTTTATAACTTGATATTTTAACTCACTGCAATAGACTGAGCGCCATTAAGAGTCGGGTTTAAAAAGTAATTATTTTGAAGTTAAACAACAGTGAAGCAAGCTGGTTTTCTCAGCAAGTAGTCGATTGGTATGAATTACATGGGCGTAAAACCTTACCTTGGCAATTAAATAAAACACCTTACAAGGTGTGGGTGTCTGAGGTGATGTTGCAACAAACTCAGGTAGTCACAGTTATTCCTTACTTTGAAAAGTTTATGCAAAGTTTTCCAGATATTATCGCTTTAGCAAATGCAGATGAAGATCACGTGCTGCATCACTGGACCGGATTGGGCTATTATGCTCGAGCTCGCAATTTACATAAAACCGCAAAGATAATTCGAGATCAATACAAAGGTGAGTTTCCAACAACGTTAGACGAGGTTGTCGCTTTGCCAGGTATTGGGCGCTCGACTGCAGGAGCTGTTTTATCGCTTTCTCTTGGCCAACATCATCCTATATTAGATGGTAATGTAAAACGTGTGCTTGCCAGATTTTTTATGATTGAAGGTTGGTACGGAGTCAAAAAAGTTGAAAACCAATTATGGCAACTATCAGAGCAGTTAACTCCAGCAAAACAAGTGACTGAGTTTAACCAAGCAATGATGGATTTAGGAGCAAGCCTTTGCTCACGTAGCAAGTTTGACTGCCAACCTTGCCCGTTGCGTTCGCGTTGTGGAGCGTATAAGACTGAGCAGGTAAAACAGTTCCCTCATTCAAAACCTAAAAAAGCAGTGCCAAAGAAAGTGTGCCATCAATTAATTATTCAATGTAATGATCAAGTATTGATGGAAAAAAGGCCTAACTCAGGAATATGGGGCGGTTTATTTAGTTTTTTTGAATTTGAGCAAAAATCTCAGTTAGATACTTTTTTAGCGCAGCAAGGGCTTGCTGTTACAACTGTGCCAATTGAGCCTTTTACGCATATATTTTCGCACTTTGAATTAACTATTAATCCGCATGTACTCACTTTGCATAAAGTGCCTGATGTGGTGAATGAGCGACAACTAGTTTGGTACCCGTTGGACCAGTCAATAGAGGTTGGTTTAGCCGCCCCAACTAAAAAGCTAGTTAAACAAATTGCTACAATAGTTTACACTAACTGATATCGTTTCTAAGAGCACAAGAGAGCAATCATGGCACGCACTGTATTTTGTCAAAAGTTACAAAAAGAAGCCGAAGGGCTTGGTTTCCAACTTTACCCTGGTGAGTTGGGTGAAAGGATTTTTAATAATATTTCTAAAGAAGCATTTGCACAGTGGCAGCACAAGCAAACAATGCTGATCAATGAAAAACATTTAAATATGATGGACCCAGAGCATCGTACTTTTCTAGAAGAGCAAATGGTTGGCTTTTTGTTCGAAGATAAAGATGTAGAAATCGAAGGCTACCGTCCGCCAGAAAAATAATTTTCACATGCGAATAAAAAGGGCAATAAGCCCTTTTTTACTGCTTGAATTAAATCAGATCATCTTGCTCTTGGGCATTACTAACTTGTTCTTTTAAAAACTGCGCAACACGGGAGTACTCAATCTCTAAATTGTCACGCAGTTCAATTAGTTGATCACTGGTTAAGTCTTGTTCTTTACAGTTATCTTCAAAGTCAGCAGCTAGCTCAGCTACTTTTTCTGCGCCAATTGTTTTTGATATAGATTTAAGTTGGTGGCAAGCTGCAATTATTATTTCTTTATCACTGGTCATTACCCCTGTGTTAATGTCTTTAGCTAACGTATGGCTTTGCTCTAAGTACATTTTAAAGAATCGTAACTGCTTTGCTTCATCATTGTTTATGTATTTAGCGAGCATTTCAAAGTTAATTGGTGCTGACGGCTTATTAGGAGAAGCCGTAATCGGTCCTTGCTTGCTTTCACTCCAACTATTAAGAGTTGCCTCTAGCGTATTTAATTCAACTGGTTTAGTAATGAAATCGTTAATGCCAGCATTTAAACAGCGTTCTTTTTCACCCTTTAAGGCATTTGCTGTTATTGCAATAACATAAGGCTGAGCGTTGATGTCTTCAAGTTGTGCAGCTTCGTCGCGAATTTTTTCAACCATGTCGTAACCTGACATTTTAGGCATATGTAAATCAGTTAAAATTAACGGGTAACGGCCGCTTTGCCACATTTTTAAACCTTGCTCGCCGTTATCAGCAACTTCAACGCCAAACCCAAGTAAATGTAGTTGATCGGTAAGTACTTGTTGATTCAAAACATTGTCTTCAACAAGTAGCACGAGTTTGTTTTCTTCACGTGCTTGTTCAATATTTAAATAATTATTAAGGGTTTTAACAGGTTTAACTTGTTTTGGTGTATGCAGCCCCGCAGCAACCAATAACGACATCATAAAGTTTGACTTACACAATGGTGACGCATTGAGATAGAAGATGTTTTTATGATTTATTGCGGCTTCATCTAATTTACTAAGTACGATCACCTGTTGGTTATTATCTTCAAGGGTGTACAGTAAACGGCGTAATAAGTAATTAATGCTATCCATTGAATCGATCCCATCAAGCAACCAGATAACGCCAGGGTTATCTTGAGATTGTTCAATTTCTTGCACCGTTTGCGCCGTAATTGTGTTTGCCCCCATAAATGATAAATAACGAGAAAGCGTTTGTTTTCTGCTTTGATGCTCAGTGATGAGTATTACAGAATGATCTTTCAACGCACCTTTATGGGCATACTTTATGGTGTTTTCAGTACTAAATGGCAATTCCACCACAAAGTCACTACCAATACCTATATCGCTGGTAACACTAATGGACCCTAACATTAACTCGGTTAAACTTTTACAAATAGATAAACCTAGGCCTGTGCCACCGTACTCACGGGTAATTGATCCTTCAGCTTGAATAAATGGATTGAATATTTCACGCAGTTGAGCTTGGCTCATACCTTTACCATTGTCGCTGACGCTAAAACGCAGAGTAAAATGGTCAGCAGTATTTTGTGCCACTTCTACAGCAATGCGTACCTGACCTAGACGATTTTCATCGGTGCTAGTAAATTTAATTGCATTACTACATAAGTTATAAAGTACTTGGCGAACGCGAACAGTATCACCAATTAAATTAACTGGTATATCAGGTGCTATAGCTAGCTCTAAATCAAGCTGACGTTTTTTTGCAACCGATGATAATACTCTGGCAACTTCCTCAATAGTATCCGAGACCGAAAAAGGAGTTGGGTCGATATTTAGTTTACCCGCTTCAATTTTCGAAAAATCTAAAATATCATCCAGAATCCCCAATAGTGAAAAGGCTGATTCACGAATAATTGTACTTAGGCGATGCTGAGCGCCATTGAGATCTGTTTGTCTTAGTAAATCAATGGTGCCAATAACGCCATTCATTGGGGTGCGTATTTCATGGCTCATAGTTGCTAAAAACGTGGTTTTGGCTTCGCTAGCTTGCTCAGCTCTATGGCTCGCTTTTTCAAGCGCTAAAGTGCGGTTTTGCACTTCAGTTTCCAGACTGCTTTGCAGTTTTTGCAAATCTTTTTGGGCTACGTCATTACTATTGATAGCATCTTGTACTTGCTGTAATAGTTGATTGATATTTTTAGCTACAACGCCAAGGCCGATATCTAATTGTTCGTCGATATGTGTATTGTAACTGCCAGATTTAGTGATGCTCTCTAATTCATGTGCAAGAGTGTCACTACTTTTGCGGATCCGCGTATTAAGATAAACGTTAAAAAACAGCGCTAGTAAAAATAAACTTACTCCAGCAACTCCTGCAATAGCCAATGCAAGCACGATGGAATAATTTGGCAGTAGAGGGGGGGCAGTGATTTTTTGTTTAATGATTAATTCACCAACGGGTTGATCATTTAAATTTAATTGATGATGGATAATACCTTGCTCAGCTAAATGTTGATCAAGTTTTAGCGGTGCAATTGCTGGTTTATTACTGGCAAAAACCAATTGTGTTTGAGCAGTAGGTGTATATCTATATAAGTAGTAATCAAATTGATTATTTAGCGAAGCGCTTAAATTTAGTAGTTGAGTGGCATTATCTTGTCCTGTTCGAGTCAATGCATTAACCAAAGGTGTGTCTAATTGCTCAGCTAACGTTATTAAGCTTAGTGAAATTGGTGGTGCTTTTGAGTCTTCAGTGTTACTAGGGTAAAAAGAATAAGCAACCACAGCGAGTGCTGTTACGGCTAAGTTTATTAGTATAAAAAGAGGTAACAGCCCTTTTACAGGAGAAGAAAATTTACTCTGCATTTATTATCCAACTTAATCTATTATCAACCGCAATCTAAACAGTCGCTTGTGTACTGGAAATCAATCCTACCATTTACCAGAAATAATTCACTACGTTTTTAGTGCTGTTGTTTACAAGGAGCCTAAATTAATAGACAGTTACGTTAAACTACAAACAGCTGTTGTAATAAACAGCGTTTTTTACGTTTATTAAACAGTTTGTTGAAAAACCGTGCAAACAGTTATAAAGAATAAAAAAAAAGTTGACTTGAAAGGGCAAAACCAGTTTAATACGCCGCACACGCAGATAGCTCAGTCAGTAGAGCTAAGCGGAAAGTGTATAAAAACACTTTATAATTTTTTATTAAAACTGAAATTGCCCAGATAGCTCAGTCAGTAGAGCTAAGTGGGGATTGTATTGAAAATCCTTTGTGATTTTTTATTAAAACTGAAATCGCCCAGATAGCTAAGTCAGTAGAGCTAAGTGGGAATTGCATTGAAAATCCCTTGTGATTTTTTATTAATACTGAAATTGCCCAGATAGCTCAGTCGGTAGAGCAGAGGATTGAAAATCCTCGTGTCGGTGGTTCGATTCCGCCTCTGGGCACCATTATTTAAGTAGTGGTGTTTAAATCAAATGATTAAAACATTATTACGCGTGCCTTAGCACACAGTTTAGTGTGCCGACTTAGCTCAGCTGGTAGAGCAACTGACTTGTAATCAGTAGGTCAACCGTTCGACTCGGTTAGTCGGCACCATTTATTTAGATTAAGTGTTTAATTTAACAACTAATCTGCACAGTTAATGTGCCTCGATAGCTCAGTTGGTAGAGCAGAGGATTGAAAATCCTCGTGTCCCTGGTTCGATTCCGGGTCGAGGCACCATTTATTAAAAGTTATCAATCTTTAAAATTGAAACGTGCCTTAGCACACAGTTTAGTGTGCCGACTTAGCTCAGCTGGTAGAGCAACTGACTTGTAATCAGTAGGTCAACCGTTCGACTCGGTTAGTCGGCACCATTTATTTAGATAATTTGAAAGAGCAACTGACTTGTAATCAGTAATTCGTTCAGGTTATCAGTTCGACTCGGTTAGTCGGACCATTTATTTAGATTAAGTGTTTAATTTAACAATTAATTTGCACAGTTTATGTGCCTCGATAGCTCAGTTGGTAGAGCAGAGGATTGAAAATCCTCGTGTCCCTGGTTCGATTCCGGGTCGAGGCACCATTTATATCAAAGCCCTGCATTTGCAGGGCTTTTTTGTATCTGAAATAAACTAAGCTAGCAGTTTACGAAGAAAAACAGCGTCAATTCTGACTCTTGTACAATACCATTCTTTAATTTGTAATCTCAAAAACTCGCGCCTTTTATAAATAACGTGCAAACTAGCGCTCTTATAATTTATACCAATCGACTTAAATATTTAACTATTCTAGCGAGCTAAACAAAGCGCTAACTGTGTTATAAATTTTTCATGCAGAACAACTAGATGTCAAAATTTATGCCTTGTTATCAAATGGTCAGTAACTTAAAACGATTGGTATTAAGGCAAGCTTGACTTTCTAAACGTAAACACCGGCTTGCATTTCCCACTAGTAAATATAAATTGGCAAACTCAATCCTCAAAAACGACTCTTTATTGTGATATTTGTAATGTTATGTAAAGTCAGTTGAGCTATCTGTGAACTGGTGCTTGAATTACACTCATAAATATAAGTAATTCAGGTTTTTATATGATTTGGCAACTTAAGCCGAGTTTAGTGTTAGTCAGTGCCTTGCTGCTCAGTGCATGCAGCAATCAGCTAAATCCAACTGAACGAGTGCAACATACAGCAAATGCTCCTGAGCAATGGCAACAAGCAAAGGCGTCAGCATTTAAGGTTGAAGATAATTGGCTTCAACAATTAGAAAACCCACAGGTATTTGCATTGGTTGAACAAGCATTAGCAAGTAACCAAGAGATTTTACAATCTGGGTATGATGTTGCAATTAAACAGCAGCAATTAATTGCGTCGGGCGCGGCTCTTTGGCCGAGTTTAGATTTATCTGCGCGAACTAATCGCAGTAAAAACAATCGTCCAGTTAGTTATAGCAATGTCAGTTCAGCAAATTTAACACTTAATTATGAAGTTGATTTATGGGGCAAGCTTTCTGATGCGCAGCGCCAGGCAAACCTTGATTTTCTAGCGCAGCAGGCAAATTTTCAACAAGCAAAACAACGCTTAGTAGGTGATGTGGTCAGTGGTTGGTTTAATGTAATAACGGCGCAAAAATTATTGGCGCTGTACCAGCAACGAGAAAAAAACGCAGAGCAGAACCTAGCAATTATTGAGTCGGGTTATCGTCAAGGTATAAATGATGCCTTAGATGTTTATTTAACGCGTAATGAGTTAAACAATGAGCGTTCACGTATTGCTGGTCAAAAAGCCACTCTCAGTCAAGCAATTCGCGCTTTAGAGCGTTTAACTGGCGACTACCCGCGCGGTGCTTTAAGTGTTGAGGCTGACTTACCTCTATTAAATAAATCTATCCCTTTAGGTTTACCGTCAGAGCTTATCACACGTAAACCAAGTTTAATGGCGAGCTGGTATCAATTATTAAGTACTGATGCTAATTTAGCTTATGCTCACAAGCAGCGTTTTCCAAGTTTAAATCTGAGCGCTACGTTAGGTGACAGTGCTGATCGTGTCAGTGATTTATTTTCACCATCAAACTTAGCATGGTCATTAGTGGGTAGTATTTCTTCGCCACTTTTTGATGCTGGTAGGCTAAGTGCTGATGAAGAAGCTGCCCGTTTAGCTGTGTTACGTCAGGAGCAAGTATATTTAGCCAGTCTATATGATGCATTTAATGAGGTGGAAACAGCTATTTCGCAAGAGCAATCTTTGCAAATTCGCTACTTAGCTACACTTAAGGCACAAGAAAATGCCATTGCAGCAGAGCAACTTTCTTTTGAGCAATATCAAAGTGGCTTAGTAACTTACACTACGGTACTCGATGCGCAAGATAGGTCCTTTGACGCACAAAGCTCTGTCATTGAAATTAAGAACCAATTAATTATTAACCGAATTAATCTCCATATTGCCCTTGGTGGCGATTTTTCACAGCCAACCAACGAGTCAACTGAGCAATAATTATGAATATTAAACAAACCAAAATTATTATCCCTGCGGCTATAATCGCAGCTACTGCCTTGTTAGTAATGTTTATTAGCTCAAACCCACCAGAAGCAAAGCGTTTTGGCTCACCACCTAAAGCGCAAATAAGTGTGGCGGTGCAAACTTTACAGTTACAGCCGTATCAAGTGATGGTTGACAGTTTTGGTACTGTAAAGCCGCGCACTCAAAGTATCTTGGTCGCTCAAGCTTCAGGACAGATCATCGCCAGCAGTGAGCAATTTAGAGAGGGGGGCTTTTTTGAAAAAGGCGATGTACTCTTACAGCTTGATGACAGAGATCACCGCGCTGAAGTGAAAGAAGCGCAAGCTAATTTACTCACTGCGCAGCAAGGCTTTCAAGAAGAACAAGCACGTAGTCGTCAGGCTATTATCGATTGGCAGCGTTTAGGTAATGGTGAGCAGGCAAGTAATTTAGTACTGCGAGAACCGCAACTAGCCGCAGCTCAAGCGCAAGTACTTTCAGCACAAGCAATACTTGAAAAAGCGAATTTAAACTTAGAGCGCACAAAGATAACAGCCCCTTATGCAGGGCGAGTATTAAGTCGCAGTGTGGATCTTGGTCAAGTGGTGAGTAACAATACACAATTGGCAACTATTTACGCCATAGATAGTGTTGAAATACGGTTGCCAATTAAAAACAAAGACTTACCTTTTATTGATTTGCCAGAGCAATTTCGAGATGGTATGAAAAATGCCAATGGCT
This sequence comes from Pseudoalteromonas sp. SG41-1, assembly GCF_014164575.1. Taxonomy (NCBI): domain Bacteria; kingdom Pseudomonadati; phylum Pseudomonadota; class Gammaproteobacteria; order Alteromonadales; family Pseudoalteromonadaceae; genus Pseudoalteromonas; species Pseudoalteromonas sp. SG41-1. Next base: position 18,538 of record NZ_JACJFL010000014.1, on the reverse strand, counting down.
CAACTGTCGAATTTAGCTCTGACCTAGTTGGTATGCAAAAGTGGCAAGGACAAGTTGCCAGAACTGAAGGGGCCATCGATGAAAATGCTCAGCAGCTTTATGTTGTTGCCCAAATCAATGATCCTTACAAAGCAACTGCTCAAAACCAATACCCAATTAAGATTGGTCAATATATTAAAGCGCAGATCAGTGGCAAATTAGTCGCTGATGTCTTGGTTATTCCAAACAGTGCTATTTACCAAGGTACTTATGTATATATTGTTGATCAAGGTGTATTACAGCGTAAAAATATCCGCTTAGCGTGGCAAAATGCCACGCAAGCAATTATTGCCGATGGTTTGAACATGGGTGATAAGTTAGTGCTTACACCACTTGGTCAAGTTAGTTCAGGTACTGCTGTTAAAGTTATTGGTGAAGCTGATAAAGAGGGCAGTCAGCCTACTGGCAAAAGACCGTCACGTGAACAGTTAGCAGCGATGGCTAAAAAACAAGGGATCACTGTTGAAGAGCTGATGCAAAAGCGTAAAGCTGCTCGCTCGCAAGGAGATAAGCCATGATAGCTTGGTTTACTAAAAACCATGTTGCAGCTAATTTATTGCTGATCAGCATTGTTTTTGCGGGTTTATTTAGCCTTACCACGCAAATTCCTTTAGAAGTTTTCCCGTCTTTTGAAACCGATCGTATTAGCGTCAGTGTTTCCTTGCGAGGCTCAACTCCTGAAGATGTAGAGCAAGGGGTGACCATTCGCATTGAAGAGGCAGTACAAGATTTAGAAGGCATCAAACAAATATCGAGTCGCTCATCTGAGGGGTCAGCGTCAGTGAGTATTGAGGTCGACAGCGGTTACGATCCTCGAGAGTTATTGGCCGATATAAAAAGCCGAGTCGATGCAATTAATACCTTCCCAGCAGATGCTGAAAAGCCAGTTGTTGCCTTAGCTGAGCGTAAACGTGAGGTTATTGCGGTTACCGTTGCCAGTGACTACGGTGAAAAAGAAACCCGTGAATATGCAGAGCAAGTGCGCGACCAATTACTGCGCTTACCCAGTGTTACTCAAGTTGAACTCAGTGGTGTGCGTGATTACGAATTAGCAATTGAAGTAAGCCAAGATACATTGCGTCAATACAGTTTGAGCTTAAGTGATATTTCACGGGCGATATCAAACTCAAGTACTGATATTTCAGCGGGGAATTTAAAAACCCAAGGGGGAGATGTACTTATTCGCTCTAAAGGGCAAGCATATCGCAAAGACGAGTTTGCTCGCATTGCAGTTAAAAATCAAAGAGATGGTACTATTATTCGTCTAGGTGATATTGCTACTATCCGCGATGACTTTGAAGAAACCCCAGTGCGGACTCGGTTTAATGGTAAGCAAGCGGCCTTTATCGATGTATATCGTATTGGTCCACAAAGTGCCATAACAGTAGCCGATGAAGTAAAAGAATATATTGAAGGCCAGCAAAGTAAATTACCACAAGGGTTTGATTTAAGTTACTGGGATGATGATTCAGAGCTGGTTAAAAGTCGTATTGCCACACTCACCACCAATGCTTTACAAGGTGGTATTTTGGTACTGGCGTTATTGACGCTATTTTTACGTCCCGCCATCGCTTTTTGGGTATTTATTGGTATTCCAGTATCATTTATGGGCGCATTTTTAGCCATGCCATTGTTTGGGGTAACGCTAAATATTATGAGCTTGTTTGGCTTCATCTTAGTGCTAGGGATTGTGGTTGATGATGCAATCGTTACCGGTGAGAACGTTTATACCCATTTAAAAACCGCTGAATCTGGCGAGCAGGCAGCTATTCGTGGCACCCAAGAAGTTGCTACCCCTGTGACTTTTGGTGTTTTAACCACGGTTGCGGCATTTTTGCCGTTAGCATTTATAGAAGGTAGTCGTGGCGCTCTGTTTGCACAGATCCCTGTAGTTGTGATCCCGGTATTATTATTCTCACTGATTGAATCTAAATTTGTATTACCTGCGCACCTAAAATATATAAAGTTACGCCATCAAAAAGGCGAACCATCTAAGTTTGATAAATTTCAACAGCGTTTTGCTGATGGTTTTGAGCATGCAATTTTAAAGTATTATCAACCGTTATTAAACTTGGCCTTACGCCATAAGCTAGCCACGGTAAGCTTGTTTGTGGGGATCTTTTTAATTATTTTAACTATGGTTACCAGTGGGTGGACTAAGTTTATTTTCTTCCCTCGTATTCCGAGCGAAACGGTGCGTGTTAGCTTAACATTACCGACAGGTACTCCATTTGAAGTGACTAATAAATACGTGATTGATATGTCGGATAAAGCACGTCAATTACAAGATAAGTACCGTGATGAAAATACAGGCGAAAGTGTTATTTTAAACATTTTAGCCACCACGGGTGGTCGTGGTGGTGCATCAAACTCAGGGAGTGTACGCTTTGAAATCACCCCTGCTGAAAAACGTGACTCTAATATAGGCTCGCGGGAGCTTGCCAGTGAATGGCGCGATTTAATAGGTGTGATCCCTGGCGCTGAAAGCTTAACTTTTAGGGCTGAAATCGGTCGCAGTTCAGATCCAATTGATGTCCAGCTTACAGCAACCTCGCTATCAACCTTGCAAGAAGTGGCTGAGCAGGTCAAAGCGCGTTTGGCGACTTACCCAACAGTATTTGATATTGCTGATAGCATGTCTGATGGTAAAGAAGAGCTGCAAATTGAGCTAACAGAGCAAGGCTTAGCACTGGGTTTAAATCGGGTTGATGTATCACAGCAAGTACGTAACTCGTTTTTTGGTGCTCAAGCACAGCGTATTCAACGTGGTCGTGATGACGTCAGAGTTATGGTGCGTTTACCTCTTGATGAACGTCGCTCGGTGGCTGACTTAAAAGATATCCTTATTAACACCCCAACCGGTGGCACAGTACCGTTATCACATGTAGCTAAACTAGTGTCTGGGCAAAGTCCTTCAACGATTAATCGTATCGACCGCTATCGGACTCTGAATGTTACGGCAGATATCGAAAAAGAAAACACCAATATGACAGTGCTGCAAGCCGATTTAAAAATTTACCTTGATGAGTTGGTGCAGCAATATCCTGGCGTTAGTCACTCTCTTGAAGGTGAGGCGAAAGAACAACGTGAATCGTTCGGCTCGCTTGCTTGGGCGTTGGTATTTGTATTTTTCATTATCTATGCGTTATTAGCTATTCCGTTTAAATCTTACTTACAGCCGCTGATCGTCATGAGTGTGATCCCGTTTGGTATGATAGGCGCCGTGGTAGGACACTGGATTATGGGAATGGAATTAACCATTATGAGCCTACTTGGGATGTTGGCCCTGATCGGTGTAGTGGTTAATGACTCGCTAGTATTAGTTGATTTTATAAATAAAAAACGCAGTGAAGGCGGCGAATTACTGGAAGCGGTAAAACTGGCTGGCGCGTCACGTTTTCGCCCTGTAATGTTAACCAGTTTAACCACCTTTATAGGCTTAATGCCGTTGTTGTTTGAAAAAGCCACTCAAGCGCAATTTTTAATCCCAATGGCTGTAAGTTTAGGCTTTGGGATTATTTTTGCGACCTTTATTACCTTGTTGCTAGTACCAGTTAATTACTTGCTGATGGAGCGAGCACAAAGCTGGTTTAAGTAAATAATAAATACCCGCAGCTTTTTGAGCTGTGGGTATTGTTACGAAAATTTCTCAAACTATTTTTTCAAGCTGAGGTAAACTAAACACAAAGTAGTTAAATTCAAAGGCTTCAACATGATTGAATACCCGATTGATCAACTCCCACAGCTTATTGATGAGCTTTTACAATGTGATACCACAGAGCGTAAAAATAAGCTGTTAGCTGACGCCAAAGAAATACTTTCGACAGAACATTTATCGTTATTATTTGAAGCCTTACCAAAAGATCAGCGTATAGATATTTGGCAGTTATTAGATGAAGACACCCAGCATGAAATATTCATTAATTTAGGCGCCGATAGCTGTCGTTGGTTATTACAAACACTCGATGAAGATGACGGTTTTAAATTACTTGATGAAGTAAGCGTTGCTGAGTTACTTGAACTTGAAGAAGTGATCCCTGAGCGCTTTGTTGAATACGCTCGCCGTCAACTTGATGAAGTACAAACCAAGCAATATGAATTAGCGCAGCAGTATCTGCCAGAGCAACTTGGTCACTGGCTTGATTTTGATTCACTTAAGGTTTCAGACAAACTAACGGTCGGTGGCGCACGAAAAATCCTGCAAAAAGGCTTACCGCAATATACCGAGGTTATTTATTTAGTGAGCCGCAAAGGCACGCTAATTGGTGAGGTATCGGTTAACACGTTATTTAAAGCTAAGGACTCAGACACCTTATTAAGTTTTGCTGATCACGATATAACTTCACTGCATGCCGACGATGATTTATACGAAGCAGCTGAAGTGGTGATCCACAGTGAAAAAATGGCAATGCCCGTTGTCAATGTCGATAATAAGTTACTGGGGCGATTAAAAGTTACCTCAGCTTACGAATTACGCCAAGAGGTCACCGATGAAGCAGCGGCAAAAGCGGGTGGTTTACGTGAAGACGAAGATCTATTTGCCAGCGTACGAAAAAGTGCGAAGAACCGTGGTATTTGGTTAGGCATTAATTTAGCAACCGCATTTTTAGCATCCTGGTTTATTGGCTTATTTGGCGCAACCATTGAGCAAGTGGTTGCATTGGCAGTATTAATGCCGGTAGTTGCGTCAATGGGCGGTATAGCAGGGAGCCAAACGTTAACCGTAATCGTGCGCGGTTTAGCGCTTGGTCAGGTGACTGACTCAAACCGTAAGGCGCTACTTAAAAAAGAGCTTAGGGTAGGTGCCGTAAATGGCTGTGTGTGGGCTATGGTAATTGGTGTGCTTACCTATTTTTGGTTTAGTGATGTAATGCTCAGTATTACCATTACAGTGGCTATTTTGTTTAATTTAATTGCAGCCTCTTTGTCTGGCGTGGTGATCCCTTCTATTTTAGATAAAATGAAAATCGATCCCGCACTGTCAGGTTCAGTAATCTTGACAACAGTGACCGATATCGTTGGCTTTGTCACTTTCTTAGGGTTAGGTAGTTTATTACTACTTTAGTATTTTAGTGTAGGAAGTATGATAGCTTTTACAGGCATTTGATTAATTTCAGTTTTATTTCTGTTGTATGAATTTTTAGTGAAGAACTGGTTGGCGCGTATCATCTGGTTCTTTTTTATCATAAAGTACAGCTCTCGCAATAGCGAGTTACATAATTAAAAAGGAAATACTCAATGTCAAAGAAACCAGCTAAAGCAATCAGTAAAGAAGTAAAATCGATTAAAAAAGAAATCAGCGCTCGTAAAGATAAAGTCGCAAAACAAAAATCCAAAATAGGTAAGCTTAAAAAAGCGCTGAAAAAAGCAGCTTAATTTAGCATACGAAAATATTGCTGTGTGATCAGTTATTCTGCACTATCAGTAAAGGTTATAATTATACTTTTCAAATGCTTAGGCAATTATAAAATACTTTTGTAATTGCCAAGCCAGTTTTTTACCTCCACTCCTAGCACGCCATGATCTGCTAGCGCACAATATTTGTTAATAATTTTATGCAAATATGTTTTAATCTATGTATATACTTTACAGCATTAAGCGTTTGCTTAAACTTTATGATAAAAAATCACTTAACAATCGCTATTTTTATCTGTATTTTTTCTACGCTAACTAATGCGTCTGAACACTTTAGTGATCACGAACAATTCTGCTTACAACAGCCAGAGAAAGACTGCTTAGTTTATATTAATGAACGTATAGAGCAATCAGAGCTACATTCAACTCGGTGGTATAAAACCAAGTCTTACTTATTTGATTATTACTACGATAAAAATGATTATGAAACCTTAAAAATCATTGTTGAACCATTCGCAGAACGAGATGATTTACCTGAAGTATTTAAAGTCCAAGCTTATTTTTACTATGCCAAAGCTTTGCATTTTTATCACGATGATGAGCGTGCAAAAATCTATGCAAATAAGGCATTTACAGATATAAAGTTGATGTACGATGCGTTTGCAGATCCAATGCGAATGCTCGAGTTAGCTAATTTGCAGTATGTTTTTGGTAATAAGGAATCCGCTTTTCAGATGCTGCTCAAAACCGAACGAAAGTTTGGCAAGAGTAAAGATCCAATTTTTAATTTTGAGTTACAGTCTAATAAAGCAAATATTTATCACGCTTATGGCGATTTAGAAAATGCCAGAGAGAGCAGAAAAAAAGCGCTTGATTGGATACTACCAACCCAGCATCAAGGCAAAATTATTGTGGCACAGGGGAATTTAGCGCGCACATATCAATTGCTCGGACAGTATGACCTTGCTATTAAGTACTATGTAGATTCGTTGAGTTATATGGTAGAAGGTAGTGATGATATTGCAAAAGCTGCGCATACATTAAGGTTGGCAGAAATATGCTGGCAAGCAAAAGATAATCAGCAGGCTACTAAGTGGTTTAAAACAGTTAAAGAGAGTGATTTAAATCGTAACCATAAAATAGTCTATAAGCAATTAGCTACAGCCTTAACTTTGTAGCGATTGTAACTATACATCCCCGATAAGACGGCCCATATTTATATGGGCCGTAGTTACTTGTTTAATTAAAAGTTAAACGTTACATTCGCATAAACAAAGCGGCCATCTAAACTATATGGCGTGAACCCGCTGTAAGTGAAAATTTGGTTGAAATCACTATAACCAATATTACTTACCGTATCTTGCGGGTACTGATCAAATAGATTGTTAGCACCTAAAGCAAGTTTCCATTGCTCGGTTGGGCGATACGCCACTTCAATATCAGTGAGCCATTTCGCCTTAAGAAGCTCATCGCCCTCAGCACTACTTGAGGTATCAACTACTTCACCATAGCGAGTTGCACGAAGCGTGGCCTGTATATTTTCATAATCCCATGTTGCAGACAGGTTCCATTTATCTGCTGGTGTGCCTTTTTCGAATCGAGAAATTTCACGTCGTGCAAAGTATTGATATCCATCACCTAACGCTTCGAGTTCTGGTGGATTGTCTTTCACATGAGTAACTTCTGTATCGTTAAAGTTTACAGCGGCACTTAAGCGTAAGTCACCATAATCAGCTAAACCGAGTAAATAGGTGGCAACAATATCAACCCCTTGAGTACGCGAATCGATAGCGTTGGTAAAGTAGCGCACACTTTGGGTATTAAGCTCAGCGGCTTGTTGTAAAATAGCTTCAACAGCAGGGCCTTCTAAGTTTTCAGAAAGCACAATGCGATCATCAATATCGATACGATAAGCATCAAGCGTGAAGCTAAAATTACCTTCTGTGAAGATAAAACCAGCGGTCATATTGACAGACTCTTCAGCGTCTAAATCTTTTGCGCCAAGCGCTTTGGCAGCAGCCTCACTACTTGGAAATAATCCGACTTCTCTAGGTACGCCATTTTCAAATACAGTGCTGACTGATTTATAAGATGTTTGTGCAAGAGACGGTGCTCTAAAACCACTACTGATAGCACCACGTAACGATAATGAAGGAGTAATGCTATAGCGGCTGGCAAGTTTCGCTGTAAAAGTACTGCCAAAATCACTATAGTCTTCAAATCGACCTGCTAGCACAGCATTCCAATTTTCAGTGAGGTAGGTATCAAATTCAGCAAATAGGGCAATGTTATGGCGGCTTTTATCAGTTGCACTATCGGGTGAAAAACCTGATAAAACTTGTGCACCACCGGCGGCAACAGGTACGCCTTGTGCATCAAGTACCGTTAAATACGAAGCTTGTTCACCGGCTTTGATTTGGTAGTTTTCATGGCGATATTCAGTACCAATGGTAACAAACACGTCATCAGGCAAGCCTAAGTCAAAGCTATTGCTGGCATCCATGTTAACAAGGAATTGTTCATACACTAATGCGCCATTATCAAACTCTGTCGGACTGTTAGCACCCATAGAGGTATTGATACTATTGCTAACACCTAATGCAAAATCATTGCGACCATAATTAGTGCTGATATCCCATGTCCAATCATTACTAACCCCATTTAAACCGATAGCAAATGAATAGTCGTCAACATCAGTGTCAATGTTTGGTAAAAAACCATCTGGATAAACGCTTGGCACATTACGGTTGTCTTTGGCACGGCGATAGAAACCGCCTGAGTTACCTTTACGATTTGAATAGCTGGCAAAAGAGTAAAGTGATAAGTCATCACTAAAGTCGTAGCCAAGATTATAAAATAGCGCGATATCTTCAACATTGGCTTTACCAAAACGGTGATTATAACGGTCAAACGTTAGCTCTTTTGGATCAAGCGCGCCGTTTTCATTACGATTATATTGTTCTCGCTCATCAATACCTGAGCGGTTAGTTGGCTCGTTGTTACGGGTTTCAATTGAGATATTGATAAAGCCATTCTCGCTAAGCGAAAAGCCCGCATTGGCACTTGCAGTTCGGGTAATACCATCGTTAACGCGGCGGTCATCACCTTTAACAAAACCAAGCTTACCTTGCGAGTCGATGATTGTTTCTTTTAACTGTGCAGAGCCTGCCATTTGCGAATCATATTGACCATAAGTGTAGCTTACACTGCCGCCTTCATCGGCATCTTTGAGCACAATATTGATCACACCGGCGATGGCATCTGAGCCATATTGAGCAGCTGCACCATCACGCAGTACTTCAACGCGTTTAATCGCAGAGGTTGGAATATTATTTAAATCAACAGCCGTAGAGCCACGGCCAACTGTGCCACCTAAATTTAATAAAGCACCAGAGTGACGGCGTTTACCATTGACAAGTACTAAGGTGTGATCAGGAGCTAGGCCTCGTAATACTGCTGGTTTTGCATGGTCTGTACCATCAGCGAGGGTTGCACTTGGGTAGTTAAAGCTAGGTAATTGAGCCGCAAGCACTTGGCTTATTTCAAGCTGGCCTGTGGTTGCCAGATCACGACTGGTTAGCAAGTCTACAGGAACTGTACTTTCCGACAGGCTGCGTAAACTACGACGTGTGCCGGTAACCGAAATAACTTCAATATCTTGTGCTGTTGTGTCAGCTGTTTGCTCAACAGCGATTGCAGTCGCTGAGGTTGCCAATGTACTTGCAATAGCAAGTTGTAAAGGTAACTTGTTAAATAGTTTCATTGTTGATCCCGAGTTGTTGTCATACGCCATCTAGTTTATATAGCGTATTGGGAACAAACAAATAACATTAAAATATAGTATATGTGTAACTAATGCATTTCGTTAAAATAAATCAAATCTTGTTAATGTTGTGTTTATGAGCTGATGCTGATTTTATTTCTGCCGTCAGATTTTGCTCTATATAAAGCAGTATCAGCAGCACATATTAGTGCTTCGCAGGTACGGTATTGATTATCAAGTTCACAGGCTATACCTTGGCTCACACTTACTTTAACTTCTGGCGGCAGGCCTATATCAGTAAACGTCATCGCATTTATTTGTTGTTGAATATGTCTGGCAACAACAGCGGCGCTATCGCGGTTGCAGCGTGGCAGAATAACAGCAAATTCTTCACCGCCATAGCGAGCGGCTAAACAATCTCTTGATGGTATACATTGCAAAATAATCTTGGCTATTTTTTGTAAGCACTTATCGCCTTTAATATGGCCATAGGTATCGTTGAATCTCTTAAAATGATCGACATCAATTAATATACTAGTTAATGGCTGGTGGCTTTGAATACTTTCTTGCCAGTATTGTTTTAATGATTCATCGAGCGTGAAGCGATTAGCAAGCCCAGTTAAATGATCTATTGAAGCTTGTACTTTTAATTTGTTATATATTGCTTTGTGAATACTTAAATCATGTAATATGCACACATAAAGTTTTTGCGCTGACGCAATGCTCGAAGGCATATTAGAAATAGATAAGTCGGCCTCAATTATATTGCCATCCGTTTTGTTTATTTTTACTTCATTAGGACCAAAGTTAAGGCGAGTATCTTTTATATCTAACCAGTTTAGTAACGTATACATGTATTTATCGCGGTCAGTTTCATGTAAAAACTGTAGTAGGCTTTGACCAATCAATGATTGCTGGGAGTCGCCTAAAAACTGTGCCGCCATTGGGTTTGCAAACTCAAACGTACCTTGCTCATCGATGATAAAAATACCTTCACTGATGCCGTTGAATAATTCAATTAAAGAACCAAACTGTAAGTGAGAAAGACAGGCTGAAAGGGTTTTGCCAATAGTAGCTGATTGCTTATTTGCGTTAAGTGTTTGGTTATTATTTGTTTGGTTAGACACGTTTAATCCTTTACGTTTTGCTATACGTTTTTGGTGTCTATAAATTTACTTAAAAAAGTGCAAATAAACCTTCTGGTAACCTTCTGGTTTTAAGTTTTTGATTTTTAATAATAAAATGAAAATACGCAGGTGAGGTAACGCCTGCGAAGCAAGAGAAAGAAAGGGATAGGTTGCAGTAATTAAATTTCTTCTTTGTTTATAACCTGAGGGTCGCTACTGCTGTAAGAGGTGCCATTACATTCCACATTAAAAATGATTGATGCTGTACCGCTGGTTTCATCGGTATCTGTAATGGTAATAGACTTACCGTTATTATTAACTACGTAAAGGAAGTCATCAGCACAGTTGCCAGTGATTGTTGCGCTGCTAAATAAGAAGCCTTTATTAAATGTGTCTTGTTTTAAAGTGTAAATAGCAGCAGTTTTGGTTCTTACCTCACCTCCACCTGAGACTTGGTCATCTCCTATATAGTATGTAAAATTTGCTTTGTTATCTAAGCTCGATTTCTACTGAAAAGTTAACAACTTGTTGGTTGTTATTCATGTTATTTCCTCTATCATTTTTGTTATAGGCTAAAGTCATCAATACCTAACTGTATTAGGTTTTCTTTTAATTCTTTCGCTTCATTTTTTCTATTTGAGCAGCTATATGCTTGAACCAAAGGGTACGTTGTTTTTATACTTTTATTTTCTCGGAATGAAATTATTTTAATTGCTTTTTCACAAAATAAGCTTCGGTCATCATTATTTGTTGCAAGTTTAGCTTTAATTAAATATATCCTTGCTAAAACTAAGGAGTTTGCTGTTTGCCATAGTTTTCCTATTTGTACTTTGTAATCATTGTTGTTTTCAAGTTTAATTAGTAGTTCATTTGCTTTGGAATTTATACCTATGTTGATGTAGTAATGAATAATACTGATAAATATATTAATAGTTTCAGTATCATTTAAATCCTGCTCTGTTAAAAAGTTTAATATTTCTTTTATGTTATCGTTAAGATCTTGCTCGTTCGATAACATCAATTTATAAGATAAAGAACGGTAATATATTTTCTGGAATTTATTATTATTTGGATCTTGAAGAAGAGCATTACGTATACTGTCATTTGCTAGCTTAGCTTTTTCATAAGAGCGCTGCTTATCCGAGAAATAACTTAGTAGGAAACTTTGTTGCATATAAATATAAGTAAGATTGCTTAATACGCTGGCATCATTGGGATATTGTGCCAAAATATTATTCAACTCATTAGATGCATTTTCTAACATTGTTAATGCCGTATTAAAATCACCCAAATTTTCTTCTGTACTGGCAAGCCAGCTAATTGTATCTGTTTTATCACGTAATAAGTTTTTATTGTTGGGTTTAAGCTCGAGTGCTTTGTTTTTAAGATTTAGCGACTCTGTGAAGCTTTGTTTTGCAGCAGCATAGTTAAATTGTTTTAAATATAACGAGCCGAGAGAGTTATGTGAATAAGACAACTCCATAATGGAGTTAAAATCATTGGGTGCTAGGGAGTACATTGTTTCACTATAGGCTTGGTATTTTTTAAACATTGGCTCTGTGGCAGCGTAATCACTTTTATCATAATGAAGTTGCCCTAACCAAAAGGCATTGGCACCCGCAAGCGTAAGTAACTCTAAGTTGCTAGGTTGGGTTTTTAATAATCCCTCAAGTCGGGTGCGGGCGCTCTCAAACGCGGTAAATGCTTCGTCGGTTTTACCGCGGGAATAGGCCACTTCCCCCATTGCCTCAAGGGTTTGTGCATATTGAAAGCGGTTGTTAAATTCGGTTTTTTGGTCTGTAAAGCGAAAGAGAGAGTTGTCCTCATCAGCCTGATTAGTAAAATACTCCAGCGCTTTATTGCTAATACCATCGAGTAAGTCCATACGTTCTACACTGCGCAGTTTATCGGCAAATTCACCCACCATAAAGCCAAGTAGGCTTTCGGCTTCTAAGCGTCTTTGCTGCGCTACTTGCTCGGCGTGGTAGCTGCGTACGCTCATAAAGGTGGCTATAAAACTGAGTAAAATAAGTGCAACCGCGGTGGCTTGTAACACTCTTTTTTTACGTTTTGCCCTGCGGTTTGATGCTTTAATTAAACTCAGTTCAGCAGCACTGAGGCTAAACATCGGGTTATTTATAAGGCTTTGTGCTTCTTGTAACGGCTTGCCCTGGGCTAATAAAAAGTCGGCATGTTTTTGCTCATTTAACCAACGCTCGGTGGCGATTTGTAAGCGACTTTTAATGGCTAAGCTTTGTTGGTGGTGGTTTATCCAGTCTATGGCGCGTTGCCACTGACGTAGTAGTGCTTCGTGTGCCAAACTAAAACAGGCTTGCTCGTTTTTAAGGTGCGACACAAATAAGCGGCTATCGACCATCGCTTGTGCAAGTTGTGTTTGTGCAGGGGTGGTGAGTTCATCCCAACGGGCTGCGCGGCTGGTGAGGGTTTCGCCATCAGCGTGCAGGGTAATTAGTTTTGATAATACCAAGCTCAGCTGGGCTTGTTGTTGCTTGGGCAGTTGTGTAAAAACGTGCTCAGCTTTTTGGCCAATCGCGCCTTCAATACCGCCCAATGCTTGGTATTCAGAGACTAATAGCTCATCGTTTTCGCTGCGCTGTAAGTACAGTTGTTGCAAAGTGTATTGCAGCATTGGCAGGGCGTCGGGGTTATTGGCGGTGTCGTTACAGAGCATTTCATCCAGTGGTGTTTGGTGCTCAGGGTCAAGCTGCCAACTAAGCCCTGCGGCTAAAGCTGGCAGGCGGATCATCTGTTTTAATTCAGAACGCGTTGGCGGTAGCAAGTCAAAATGCGCGCCATTGGCTTTACCAGCCATTAAACTGGGTTGATTAACCACTTGGGGGTAAAAGTCATTTCGACAGGCGCTAAATATAATAATGCAGTTACTGGTGGCCAGTAACTCTATAATTGTTAAAAACTGGCTGCGCTCTTGCTCGCTAAATACTGGCGACGACAGCAATACTTCAAGGCGGTCGATAAATAAAAATAAATACGGTTTTATATGGGTTGTTTGCCCTTGCTTTAAAGCCATTTGGCAACGCTCAATAACTTGCTCAGGCGTTGAGAGTAATAACTCACTGAGGGAGTCGGCACTGATATTTGTTAAAACTGGCGCATCGTTGATTTCTAAATCAAGTAAAGTAGAGGCTAGATCGAGAAATAGCCGACCTTTACTTACGTCTGCAAAGTCGAGCAAGCAGTATGACTCAATTCGAAAGCCATCAAAGCCTGCTTCACTCATTAGTGCTGGTAATACACCTGCATTGACCAGTGATGACTTACCTGAGCCACTTGAGCCGAGCAATAAGCAAAATGCGCGGCCATAATTAATTTGCGCAGATACCCGCTGTAATAGTGTGTTTATTTGCTTGCTGCGGCCAAAAAACACCGCGGCTTCATTGGGGGTGAACGCGCTTAACCCAACAAATGGCGAATCACCTTGCCACTTACTATGGCTGGCTTTTTGCTCATCATCAAGAGGGAGCTCTATTTTGGCGATAACGCGATAGCCGCGCTTGCGGATTGTCTCTATGTATTGCGGATCACTGGCTTTATCGTCAAATGCTTTACGCAATTGCGTGATGACTTTATGCAGGGGATTATCGCCCACTGCAACTGTGCGCCAACAGTGGTTAAGGATCTCTTCACTGCTAACTAACTCTCCTTGTTTTTCGCATAATAACAATAAAACATCCATCGCTTTGGGCTCAAGTTGTTTGATTTGCGCGCCTCGTATTAAACTATTGGTGGTAGCTGTTACTTGCCATTCGCCGACAAAGAAAACGGATTTACTCATGCAGGGCTCATCATTGTTATTGTTAAAATTGAGGTTACTTCAACAGGTTTTTTTATCCTACTGCAAGCAATAAGTTAATACAATATTCTGAGTCAAACGTTAAGAATCTTAATTAAACAGTTATAGTATAGGTTGTGTCTAATCTACATTACTTTATGTAAAGCTTGCTTGACTTAAATGTATTCTTCAATAATACTTAGTCAAGTTTACTTGACTAAAAAGGTGAGAACATGAAACAACAAACAGGATTAACATTCAAACAACGTAACAAACTAAACACAGTTTATTTAGCAAAGTGGACTCTGGCGTGGGTTTTAACTTTGGCGCTTGCGTCATTCGGGCCATTGTTGCTGTGGGGCGAGCAGAACACGCTACTTAGTATAGTGGCAATTATGGTCAATGTTTTCGCAGGTATTATGATGATTATGGCAAATAAACGCCATTTAGCTGGTTTAGATGAATTGCAGCAACGGTTACATTTAAATGCGATGGCGATTACCTTAGGAGGGAGTTTAGTATTTGGTTTAGCATACTCGGTATTACAAACGAGCGGGGTAATTTCGTTTCGACAAGGGATTTCCCATTTAGTGATGTTTATGGGGATAACTTATTTAGTGTCTGTCGTAGTGATGAATAAACAACTTGGCGCTGAGGACGAAGAATGAAAAACCGCCTTAAAGTATTGCGCGCGGAGCATGACCTTACTCAGGCAAAATTAGCAGAGCTACTTGATGTATCAAGGCAAACGGTGAATGCTATCGAAAAAGGCAAGTTCGATCCTAGTTTACCATTAGCGTTTAAAGCAGCTCGTTTATTTAAATTAAAAATTGAAGATATCTTTCAAGATGAAGAGGTATAAATTCTACACTCTGCGTGCTTAAAGTACGCAGAGTGTAGTGCTGTTTATGGGGCAACTAGTTGCGGTTTTTGTTTACCCATTTGCAATGCACTCAGTAACCACATAATAAATCCACCAGCAAATAACACTGCGGCGACATAGCCGGTTTGATTAGGTTGCGCGCCTTGTGCAATTGCTAAGCCGCCAACCCAAGGACCAATTGCATTTGCAGTATTGAATGCGCATTGTACAAGTGCGCCAATCATTGCGTGCCCATGCGGAGATACATCCATCAACATAGTTTGAATAACTGTGCCAAGTCCGACACTAAAACCAATAAAAAATATAACCGCATAAAGTAACCAAATGTTATGGCTTGCCATTACATAAGTTGTAGCAAAAATGATTGCGCCAACAAGTGCTATACCGGTGGTTTTAAGGGGCGAATGATCCGCTGCCTTACCTAAAATATAGTTGCCCAGCGTACAACCAATACCGAACATAACCATCGCAATTGATATAGTGTAGGCTGGTGTGTGGGTGACCACTAAAATTGTATCGGCAATATAAGTATAAATGCAAAACACCCCGCCAAAGCCAACAATAATGATCCCTAAAATTGACCAAACCAGCTTATTTTTCAGTACGCTCAACTCGCTTAATAACGACGAAGGGGCTGAATTTTTTGTGTTTGGTATGAACTTTACAATTAGAATTAACGCAACAAGTGCCAGCACTGCGGTGCCCGCTAAACAATAACGCCAACTAAAATTTTGACCGACTAAAGTAACCATAGGCACGCCAACAATCGTTGCTATGGTAAGGCCCATAAATACTTTAGACATAAAGCTGGCGCGTTTATTGGCAGGTGCTATATCTGCGGCTAATAAAATGGCAACAGCAAAATAAGCTCCGTGGGGTAAACCACTTAAAAAGCGAAATAATATAAGCTGCTCTAACGAATTAGCAAATGCGCTTAAGCCGTTAAATATAAACATCATCGACACAAATAATAGCAAGGCATTACGCTTGCGCATATTTGCTGTGGTGATCATAAAAAACGGTGCACCGATCACTACGCCAATCGCATAGGCGCTAATGGTATAACCGCTTTGTGCTGGTGTTGAGGCAAATGTTTCGCTGAACAATGGCAGCATTGGCATCATCGAAAATTCCGATAATCCTAAAATAAAAGTACCCAGTGCAAGTACTAACAAAATAGCGGTAGTGCTTAGCGTATTGTTCACGACGCTAGGTTCAGGTGACATAGATAACCCTTGTAAAAAGACTGACGACAAAATATGAATGATTTATTTAATAAAAAGCAGGAAACTGCAATTTTGAAGAACCAATTAAACCGCGATTGTATGATAAAAATAAGTCAGCGTCTGCACTAAAAACAGTGTATTTAGAGCAGAAAATACGATTTTAGATTGCAGTGTTTTTGGCTGAATAGGAACGTTCTAATTTTCAATGACTTGATATATTCACCTTGGTTATTAAGCGGCATGCTGATGAAAAATAAATTTTCAGTGGTTGTGGCTATTTTATGTTTTTAGTGTTCTAACAGCCTTTTAAAAGTTATTAGCGTGTTTAAAATAAGAACAATAAACATCGAGTCAGAGCTTGGGGTGCGACAATTTGTCGCGTGTTCAGTGTTGTCGTCAAGTTATATACTTTGTTCATCTTAAACCTGCTGTAATTAAAGAATAAAATGAGCAACCACAATCCACTTATCAATTCACGTTATGCACTTTCTCCGTTAGCACTTTGCATAGCGAGTTTAGTTTCTCCTTACGTTCTTGCTGATGATTCAATTGAAGTGATTGAGGTACAAGGCCAAAACGTTAACAGCCATGCAAATTTAGGTTCTGCTGAACAGCTTTTAACTGAGTTGGGGGTGGATTTCTCTGCGGCAGGTGGCGTTTCTAGTTTACCTATATTAAATGGCATGATGGGCGATAGAGTTAAAGTACTGGTTGATGGCGCAGATATTACTGCGGCCTGTGGCAATCAGATGAACCCACCATTATCTTATATTTCGGCTAATCAGCTATCGTCTTATCAAGTGATTGCAGGTATTTCGCCAGTAAGCGCTGGTGGCGATAACATTGCCGGCGTTATTGTAGTAAACACCATTGCTGCGCAATATGGTGAGAGTGATACGTTAGCGTGGCATTCAGGTTATGTGTCGGCGCAGTATCGCAGTGTAAATAATGCGCAAGCGGTAGGTGTTGGCGCACGACTTGCCAGTGGCAGCTTGAGTTTAAATTATCAAGGTGCCTTTGAAGACGCTGATAGTTATGACGATGGTAATGGTGATTTAGTATTTGATACTCTATATCGCGTGCAAAATCATGCATTAACTGCAGCGCTGCGAGATGAAAAACAACAGCTAGTGGTTAAATTAACGCATCAAAAAATACCCTTTCAGGGCTTTGCTAATCAATATATGGATATGACGGATAACACCAGTTATGGCATAGCCACTCAGTATAAACGCCAGCTTGAAAGTGGTGAGTTTCGAGCGCAAATAAACTTTAATGATGTAAAGCACGAAATGGGTTTTTTCAGCGCTGAAAAAACCGGCATGATGCCGATGAATACCGACGCGCAAGATATCAGTTATCAACTTAATTGGCGTTTAGACTTTGATGCTGACACTGTATTACTGCTCGGCCAAGAATACTATGGTTACCGCATTGATGATTGGTGGCCTGCGATTGAAGGCTCAATGATGATGGGGCCTAACGACTATGTAAATATTAATGACGGTGAACGTGACCGCTACACCGGTTTTGCTGAGCTGCAAAAGCAGCTAAATAACAAGTGGTGGGTCTCTGCTGGTACGCGTATTGAATATGTGCAAACGGATACCGGTGAAGTGCAGCCATATTCAGACATGGGTGATGGCATGAATGGAATGTCAGGTATGGGAAGTATGCCAGCAATGAATATGGCAGATCCAAATAAAGATGCTGCAAAAGAGTTTAATGCCATGGATCGCGCGCGCAGTGACACGCTTGTGGATGCCAGCCTATTATTACGCTACCAAATTACTAATGAAGATGAACTACAATTTGGCTTAGCACGTAAAAATCGTGCGCCTAATTTATATGAACGTTATAGCTGGGGTGTCAGCACAATGTCGACCAGTATGATTGGTTGGTTTGGTGATGGTAATGGTTATATTGGTAACCCAGACTTAGTAGCCGAAACCGCGCATACCATCAGCACCAGTTACACTAAATCGGCAAAAGATGGACAGTGGCAAATAACAGCTAACGCTTGGTATACCCAAGTAAATGATTATATTGATGTTACTGTTGTTGGCAGTACTAACCGCACAGATAAGGTATTAACTGAGCGTAATACCCTGCAATTTACCAATTTAGACGCCACACTTTATGGCACTAAGCTTGAAGGTATTATCCGTGTTGTTGATAGTAAAAATGCAGGCACATGGGATTTAACCGCCGCGCTTACTAGCACCCATGGCGAGCGTGATGACAGTGATGAGCCGTTATATCAAATAATGCCACTGCATAGCAAAATAGCCCTTGAGCAACAACTCGGTAAATGGCAAAACTCATTAAGCTGGC
>NZ_JACJFL010000149.1:0-212 GCF_014164575.1 Pseudoalteromonas sp. SG41-1 | reverse complement strand
AAGTTATCCCCTAACTTGAGTCGTCTTTTTGACAACATCTTCACACACAATTATAAAGATTCGTTTAATAGCGTATTCGCTATTGAATTTGGTATTGGCTGCTTCGCCATCTAACTGCATGTCGGTTAAAATAAAAAGCAACTCAAGCCAAGTTATCCCCTAACTTGAGTCGTCTTTTTGACAACATCTTCACACACAATTATAAAGATTCG
>NZ_JACJFL010000148.1:0-215 GCF_014164575.1 Pseudoalteromonas sp. SG41-1 | reverse complement strand
CCTAAAGCGTGTTTTTTTATGCCTGAAACTCAGTGAAATAAATAGCTCGTCGGTCTCAGCTCTACATTAGCCAGCAAAGGCCATCTATTTAAATCCGGCTCCCGCAACCAACTGAAATTACAATTTAGAATATTAAACAGACACGCCTAAAGCGTGTTTTTTTATGCCTGAAACTCAGTGAAATAAATAGCTCGTCGGTCTCAGCTCTACATTAG
>NZ_JACJFL010000147.1:0-224 GCF_014164575.1 Pseudoalteromonas sp. SG41-1 | reverse complement strand
AAGCCAATGCCAGTGTCAGTGTGACTATCAGCGATGGTTCGAATAACCAATCGCGTACTGTGACGGCTGATGGCTCTGGGGCATGGACTATCAGTGGTCGTGAGTTTGATGTCAGCAGCTTTAATGATGGCACGCTCACCGTCAGCGCCACACAAAGTGATGCGGCGGGTAACACCTCAACTGCAGCCAGCACCTCAGTGATTTTAGATAACGCAGCACCGAAT
>NZ_JACJFL010000146.1:0-235 GCF_014164575.1 Pseudoalteromonas sp. SG41-1 | reverse complement strand
ACAGGGCAAGATCACGAACTTTACCTTGACTTAAAAGTATGATCTTATACTCCTTTTTAAGGAGCCCCCATGCCTGATATTCAACTATTTAAATATTTCGAATCAATTGACGACCCTCGCCAGCAGGGTAAAGTTGTCCATAAACTTTTTGATATCATATTCTTAGCTGTCAGCGCTGTCATATCTGGGTGCCAAGGCTGGGAAGATATTGAAGATTTTGGCCATGATAGATTAG
>NZ_JACJFL010000145.1:0-237 GCF_014164575.1 Pseudoalteromonas sp. SG41-1 | reverse complement strand
CGTTCTTTAACAATATAAAGCAATCATCTGTGTGGGCACTCGTACAGATTGAGTTCTAACAGCCGAGCTTAGTTCGCTAAGCAAGGCAAAAAATTTAGAGTCTCAATTGAAACTGAGTGACCAACAGAAGTAACTTATTTATAAGTTGCTTCGGCACAGTCAATTCAATATCGAAAGATATTAAATAAATTCAGAATTCATTGAGCTGTCGAAAGACAAAAAACTTTTAATTGAAGA
>NZ_JACJFL010000144.1:0-244 GCF_014164575.1 Pseudoalteromonas sp. SG41-1 | reverse complement strand
AGATTGCAAGGTATGCCCACTGCAACAGCAATGTATGCGAAAGCCACCTATAAAAACAGGACGGCAAGTTCAGTTTAAAAATGATGAATCGCGTAAAAAGCTAAGCTACATCGACAAAATGAAGGTCAAAATAGACAGCCCAATCGGGCGACGGCAGCTTTTTATTGACGGAATGGCAAACGACTTGGCTGTATAGAGCCTGCTTTCCTTTAAATAAACAGCGGAATATTACAGTTAACAAAGG
>NZ_JACJFL010000143.1:0-245 GCF_014164575.1 Pseudoalteromonas sp. SG41-1 | reverse complement strand
GTTGTAATTAAAGTAAAGGTTCACCACAGAGAATGCGTAGGAGTCGGCTTTAGCCACGAATGGTTTTTCGATGCAGCAAAGCGTCTCGGTGCTTTCTGTGGTAGAACTTGTTTTGTAGACGGGCTTTATGCAGCGCAGTTGTAATTAAAGTAAAGGTTCACCACAGAGAATGCGTAGGAGTCGGCTTTAGCCACGAATGGTTTTTCGATGCAGCAAAGCGTCTCGGTGCTTTCTGTGGTAGAACT
>NZ_JACJFL010000142.1:0-246 GCF_014164575.1 Pseudoalteromonas sp. SG41-1 | reverse complement strand
TATTATCGAACGTCACCAATCACAAGATAGCCTGAGCGAAGAGTTGATAACACAGGATTTAAAGCAAAAAGAAAAGCTGGATAAAAGTGCAGATAAAATCACGGAGTTCTTAGCGACCCACGAGGAAAAAACGGGCAGCAAAGGCAAGCCCATTAAAAGTAATATTACCGACCCTGATAGCGCGAAAATGACCACGTCAAAAGGTACAATCCAAGGCTACAACGGGATAGCGATAAATGACGATAA
>NZ_JACJFL010000141.1:0-251 GCF_014164575.1 Pseudoalteromonas sp. SG41-1 | reverse complement strand
AAACGTATTATCGAACGTCACCAATCACAAGATAGCCTGAGCGAAGAGTTGATAACACAGGATTTAAAGCAAAAAGAAAAGCTGGATAAAAGTGCAGATAAAATCACGGAGTTCTTAGCGACCCATGAGGAAAAAACGGGCAGCAAAGGCAAGCCCATTAAAAGTAATATTACCGACCCTGATAGCGCGAAAATGACCACGTCAAAAGGTACAATCCAAGGCTACAACGGGATAGCGATAAATGACGATAA
>NZ_JACJFL010000140.1:0-253 GCF_014164575.1 Pseudoalteromonas sp. SG41-1 | reverse complement strand
CAGGGCAAGATCACGAACTTTACCTTGACTTAAAAGTATGATCTTATACTCCTTTTTAAGGAGCTCCCATGCCTGATATTCAACTATTTAAATATTTCGAATCAATTGCCGACCCTCGCCAGCAGGGGAAAGTTGTCCATAAACTTTTTGATATCATATTCTTAGCTGTCAGCGCTGTCATATCTGGGTGCCAAGGCTGGGAAGATATTGAAGATTTTGGCCATGATAGATTAGATTGGCTCAGGAAGTACGT
>NZ_JACJFL010000013.1:0-94427 GCF_014164575.1 Pseudoalteromonas sp. SG41-1 | reverse complement strand
CCATAAAGCTCGCTAACTTTACTCTCGTCCCTCGCTAACTCTTCATTTCTTCAATATCTTATCTTTAAAGTCGAGTACTTTACCAATACCTGAGCCTAGCTTCATTAAGCTTTGTAGCTGTTCAGGGCTTAAGCGCTGTAGTTCTGAAGACCACTTAGTGACGGTTTCGAGTAGATCATGAATTTCATGCATTTGTTGCTGGGCAAACTTTTCATCGTCGTTGGTTGCAGGCTCTAACAAATTATCTCTGAGTAAACTGAGAGTAGGGTCAATCTCACGCTTTTTACGTTCTTCGAATACGCGGTTTGCCATATCCCAAATAGTACCTGCAGGGGCGTAATATTCTTTTCTGTCACCTGGAATATGCTGCACTTTTATTAAACGCCAAGATTGCAGTTCTTTGATCCCCATGCTGACATTACCACGAGAAATGCTTAAGGCATCGGCGATTTCGTTCGCTGTCATTGGCTCTTTGGTGATGATCAATAATCCACACATTTGGCCAATGGTGCGATTAAAACCCCAACGACTACCCATTTCGC
Organism: Pseudoalteromonas sp. SG41-1; assembly: GCF_014164575.1. Lineage (NCBI taxonomy): Bacteria > Pseudomonadati > Pseudomonadota > Gammaproteobacteria > Alteromonadales > Pseudoalteromonadaceae > Pseudoalteromonas > Pseudoalteromonas sp. SG41-1. The sequence continues at coordinate 93,885 of NZ_JACJFL010000013.1, read as the reverse complement.
CACAGTGCATTACAAAGGCAAAGTTCTTATCTGATAATGTCATTGCTTCTCAAGTTTCAATAAATAATGAAATTAATGCTAGCACGCTGAATATGTTTAGCAAGATTTACTGCGCAATACGCTGAATTTTCCTTGGCTGAATCAAGCCTATGGGATTATGTGCTGGTACTAGGGCGTGTTGACCTTTGTGGATTAAAATTTGTTCACTCTAGGGGTGATTTAATGGCGGCGCGAGGTTTGTAACCTAGTGGGGCTAAGTAAAAATCGAGCAACAAAGAGTTAATCGCCCCTAGGAAGAACCCTAAGGGCAGCGCGTGTTTGGCATTGATGCTGCGTTATCGCCTATTTATGGGGAACAACCACACTACATAGGCTCTGCCTTGCCTAAATACCAAACACACTGCTGCAAAATTAATCACAAAAGGTCAACACGCCCAAATGTCGTTCAGAACAAGTTATATCACTAAAGTTTGATTTAGATTAATTTTTACTCATCTAGAGTCGCGTAAGGTGTACACTAAATTACGACAACTAATTTCTTAACAACAACTACTCAATAACAACTTCGCAACAACAAGGAACGAGCAATGAAAGCAGCCGTTAATAGTACTTACAAAGGCAAATTAGAAATTTCAGACTTACCCATTCCAACCGTTGGAGTCAATGATGTTTTAGTTAAAATAGCCGCATGTGGTGTGTGTCATACTGATTTACATGCCTGTCATGGTGATTGGCCAGTAAAGCCTAAAATGCCGTTAGTTCCAGGGCATGAAGGTGTTGGAGTGATCGAACAGCTGGGTAGCAATATTACTCATTTAGAAATTGGTGATCGTGTTGGCATTCCTTGGCTATACAGTGCATGTGGTCATTGTGAATTTTGTTTAGAAGGTAAAGAGACCTTATGTCTTTCACAGCATAATACGGGTTACTCAGTTGATGGTAGTTACGCAGAATATTGCTTAGCCGATGGGAACTATGTTGTAAAGATCCCTGAAGGCTTAGGTTTTTCAGAAGCTGCGCCATTATTTTGTGCCGGTGTTACAACCTATAAAGCGCTAAAAGTGTCAGGTGCTAAGCCAGGACAATGGGTCGCTATTGTTGGTGTAGGTGGGCTTGGGCATCTTGCGGTGCAATATGCAAAGGCAATGGGCTTTAATGTAATTGCAGTGGATACTGGTGTTGAAAAACTGGCTTTAGCAAAAGAGTTAGGTGCAGATATCACACTGGACTTTAAAGAATGTGTACCATCAGAAGCTATATTTGAACAGGTAGGGGGCGCACATGCTGTGGTATGTACCGCTGTATCCAAGCCGGGGTTTGAGCAAGCTTATAAGAGTGTTCGCCGTGGTGGAAAATGCGTGTTAGTTGGTCTGCCTCCAGAGGATATGCCGTTGCCTATTTTTGATACTGTACTCAATGGCGTTTCTGTTGTTGGCTCAATTGTTGGCACACGTAGAGATTTACAAGAATGTTTAGAGTTTGCTGCACAGGGCAAAGTTAAAGCAATTATTGAAGAAAAACGTCTTGAAGATATCAATGACATATTTGACGATATGCTCAAAGGTGAAATTAATGGCCGTATAGTAGTCACTATGTAAACGTAAAAAAGCGCACAAGCATTTTGTGCGCTTTTACAGCTTATAACTTAAAGCTTATAGCTCAAAGTTAGCTTCGCATTGCGTTCTTCGCCTGGCATACCACCTAAAAACATTGCTTTTGAGTAATAAACTTTATTAAACAAATTATTTAAATTTAGCTGTAAGCCCCATTTATCAGTGTTATAACTTAACGCAGCATCATAAATAGTATAGCTTGGTACATAACCATCAGGAATGCCGAATGATGACGAATTAGTACTGCGATCATCAACATACTTTACGCCCGCACTTAATTTTAGTGGCTGGGCTAGTTCAAACCACTGAGCACTGTATGTTAACCATGTGCTTGCTGTTACATAAGGCACACCTTTTTGACGCGCAGCAAATGTGCTCACATTAGGGTTTTTCTGTTCACGCGCATCTTGATAAACACCATTGATATTGACCTTCCATTGATCATTTAAATAGGCATTTAGATCAAGCTCGACACCACGGGTTTTTTCTTCACCATTAAAGTAATTTTTTGGGACCGATGGATCTGGCTTTGTATCATCATAGGCAGGGTTTGCATATTCTAAGTTAGTACGTGCAGTGTCAAATACCACGAATGAGGCGAGTACCTGATCATCAAAGGCTTTTACTCTTATACCTAAATCAGTACTAAGAGACTGTGCATCATCACGGTCAGCTTCATTGCCTGAAACAGAGCCTAAAACGCTATACGCAGTGCGACCCTTCGAATGGTTTATAAATATAGACAGGTCATCAGTCGGTTTGTATGTCGCGCCTAAATTATAGGTTAAACCATTATCCGAGGTACTTGCTTCTGGCGTCGCAGCAGCGGCACTGGCCCGGTAACGTGCATCAACACCTAAATGTTCATATTTTTGAGTAATTTCGTTGTATGCAACACCAATACGGGTTGTGAAGCTGTCATTGATATAAGCAACATGTTGCAGTCCTAAGCCCCATGCTTGCACTTTTTTACTATAGTTACTGGTTTTAAGCGGATCATAGTCGCTAAATTGCCCGTCTGACCAAACCGGTGTACGAATATCTAGAATATAGGGTAAAGAGCCTTGATAGGTTATATCGCCATTTTTATCTTTGAGAATATAGTCTTTATCCCAAATAGAATACTGCGTGAAGCGTATATCGCGGTCTTCATAATTAGCATTGACTAAAAATTCGTTTTCTATATCACCTAAACTAAAGTCATAGCGTAAATCTGCAAAGTATTGCCATGACTTTTCATCGGCCTCTACTTGGCGATATTCTTGACGGCGTGCAGCAAATGGATAAAGTACATCATCAACTACCAATGGCGCACGAGGATCAGCATTGATCACGCCATTTCTTTGCCAATAGACATAATTATAGGCGCCTGTTTGACGTGCAAAACTTGACTCATAATTACGGTATTGTAACTGTTGATTTAAAAATAAATTGTCAGTTATGTAGTAATTATGAGTGAGTTTAAAACGCAGTTCTTCACCTTTATTATCTTTTGCCATGGGTGAGATAATACCGCGATGACCAAATTTATACGGTGTTAAACCATCAGACGCTGCAAGTGAATTCGCTAATTGTTGGCGCTGTGCATCAGATAATTGCAGCCCAGCAGTGGTTGGATCATTGACTAAATCATCCGCAGTTACTTGGCCGGCGGTTTTGCCATTTACCGACTGCGCATTATAAATACGGATAGGGTGGCCAATTGAATCAACTGCAATGGCATCTTTAATATAAGCGGCTGAGATCATAATATTTTGGCGGTCATTGAACACATATTTTAATGCGCCGTAGATTTCATCGCGGTCATCTTTTAAATCACGGTAGCCATCACTGTGTGCTGTTTTTGCATTAACTCTGTATGCTAGATTTTCGGTAATTGCGTTGGTGCTATCAATTGATAATGAATAGGTATTCCATTGACCAATTTCCGCTTGTATGTTGTGCTGCTCTGTAAACTGTGGCTTTTTTTCAATCAAGTTAATAACACCACCTGCGCTGCCCATGCCATATAAACCAGTGGCGGGACCTTTTAATACTTCTACGGCCTCCACATTGGTTAGTGATCGAGTTGGATTGAATGTGTTTCCTAGGCCCGCACCGCCATACATACCATCATAAGTATAATTTGCACCAAGGCCACGGATCACTAAATTGTCGCCAATTCCGTAGTTATTACCTGCTTGGGTTACACCACTGATATTACGCGCTAAGTCTTGTAAGTTATCAACGCCTTGCGAGTTTATAAGTTCCTGATCGACGATAACGATAGGCGCAGGTGTTTCCATTAACGACATATCAGATTTTGTTGCTAAACCCGAGTTTAATACAACATGATTTTGTTTTTGATAAACTGTGATGTGCTCAAGATCGGATTGTTCGGCCGCAGTTGCATTATATGCTGTTAAACAGGCTAGGGTAATTAGAGAGAATTTATGCGTTGTCATAGTCATTACCATTAAAAAATTTTCGTAATGATAATGTGTGGCATTTGTATTTCAAGTTTTAATTACCTAAAAAAGGCAATTATTTAAACCTACCCCAAGCTGCTTACCTTTTGCTTTCAAAATATTAATATATTAACAACGTATTTAGTTAGCTGTTAGTTTAACCCTTGCTTAATGATGGAGTTAGCTTAACGCTAACTCCACACATTTATTTATAAGCAACACCTGCTTTCATCACAAATGCTACATTTTCTAGCAAGGTTATGTCTTGCAGTGGATTGCCTTTGACTGCGATGATATCTGCGGCAAAGCCCGTTTTGAGTTGCCCTAACTGAGTGTCAACTTTCAACAATTTAGCACTGTTGATTGTTGCAGCTTGTATTGTTTGCAGAGGGGTCATACCAAACTCAACCATTCGCGAGAATTGTTTTGCATTATCACCATGTGGGTAAATTGCGGCATCGGTACCAAATACCATGTTGACACCCGCTTTTACGGCACGGCTAAAGCTGTCGCGTTGCTTTTTAGATACTTGACGTTCTTTTGCTAAGTTTTCTTCTGCTACACCATTTTGCTCACCAAACGTGAGGGTATATTCAGTGTTATAAATATCCATTGAAAACCAAGTGCCGTGTTTTTTAGCCAGTTTAATTGCTTCATCGTCAACAAAACTGACATGTTCAACACTGTCTACACCGGCTTTAATGGCTGCGGTAATACCACTGGTACCATGTGCATGTGCAGCAACCGTTAAACCGCGCATATGTGCTTCATCAACAATGGCAGTCATTTCTTCTAATGAATACTGTTGAATACCAACTTTTGTGCCCTTGGAAAATACTCCGCCAGTGGCGCAAAACTTAATAACATTGGCACCGTACTTGATGTTTTCGCGTACTTTTGCACGAACAGCCCATGGGCCATCAGCCACACCTTCGGCAGTGTATTTCATTTCAGGAGGTAGACGGTTGTTGTCACAGTGACCACCCGTTACACCCAAAGAGGGACCAGCAGCCCAGATGCGTGGGCCAATAATATCGCCTGCATTAATGCCGTCACGTACTGCAATGACACTGTAACCTTCGGCGCCCACGTTACGTAAGGTTGTAAAACCCGCTTTTAAGGTTTTTTCTGCAAAATAGGCCGCTTTAATCGCTTTACGTGGCACTGACTGACCGATACGTTCACTACGAGGGACTGTTGGATCGCTGGTTAAGTGTACGTGCATATCCATCAGGCCAGGCAGAATGGTTAACTCGGGCAACTTAATATGGTCATCACCTTGTTGTAGGGTTGGCATGGTGCCACTACTGATTTTAGTAATAATACCGTCATCGATTTGAATAAGCGGCGCATTAATAAGCTTGCCATTATTTACGTCTAGCATTGCTTTAGCACTAACGTATGTTGTTGCTTGCGCGCTAAAAGCGCTGACACACAGTAAGCCCAAAGGGACAGAAAGTGATAATTTATTCATTTATTTTCTAATTTTTGATTATTTAATATAGCAATGTAGCAAGCAGTTTTTAGGCTGTAAACAAAACGCGATAAGTATCGTATTTTCTTTATTTAGCGATTTGAAAGCTGCATACTTGCGCTAACTACTTATACTCAGGGATCATTATGAAAAAATTTAAGTTAACCTTGCTTGTCGCTGGTGTACTCAGCGCTTTGTCTGCGTGTTCAAATACGGCTAATAATAATTTAAATAAGCCACAAGCAGCATTAACAAGTGAAACTGCCAGCGCAACAACACAACAATTAAATAGCTTGGTTGAGCAGTACTTTGTGGATTCGTTGCAATTTAGCCCTCTTGGCGCCACTTATATTGGTTATAATCAATACAATAACCAATTTACAGCACCGAGTACTGCGCAAAACCTAGCTCAGCAGCTTGCTTTTTATAAAGATTATCAGCAACGTTTAGCGGCGATTGACCAGCAGCAGTTAACCGGTCAAGCCTTGTTAAGTTATGAAATACTGGCACGGGATTTAGCATTAACAATCGAAGGTTTTCAATTCCCGAGTTACTTATTACCAATTAACCAAATGTCTGGCGCTCACAATACGTTTGCAGGCTTTGGATCGGCGCAAAGTGCGCAGCCATTTGCAAATTACCAAGATTATGAAAATTTCGTCGCGCGTGCTGAAGGTTTTGTAACTTGGTTAAGCAGTGTGCAAGATGCTATGCAGCAAGGGGTAAATGAAGGCATTGTTTTACCAAAGCCATTAGCTGAAAAGTTATTACCGCAATTTCAAGCTCATATAGTTACCAGTGCAGAACAATCTTTATTTTATAGTCCGATAAAGCAGCTTCCAGAGCAATTCACAGCAGCGCAAAAGCAACAACTCACTGACCAATATAGTGCACTTATTATGGATAAGTTGGTCCCAGCTTATACAAAAATGAGCGAGTTTTTAGCAACCACTTATATACCAAATAGCCGTGCAACAGTAGGTTATAGCGATTTACCAAATGGTAAAGCATGGTATGAATACCAAATAAAGAAAAACACCACCTTGAGTTTATCTGCAGATGAAATTCATGAAATTGGTTTAAAAGAAGTATCGCGTATCCTTAATGAAATGAAAAAAGTAAAGGAAACCGTTGGTTTTAAAGGCAGTTTAAGTGAGTTTTTTACTCATTTACGAGATTCTGATGAGTTTTATTTTGATACACCTGAGCAATTAATTGCGGCCTATGAAGCCGTAAAGTTAAAAATTGATGCGCGTGTACCTAAATTATTTAACATTGTCCCCAAAGCTGATTACGTTGTAAAAGCGGTTGAAGATTTTCGTGCTGAGTCTGCGGCAGGAGCATCTTATCAATCACCAGCACCGGATGGCTCTCGTCCGGGAATTTTTTATATTAATACCTTTAATTTAAAAGCGCAGCCTAAGTTTCTACTCGAAACATTGTCAATCCATGAAGCAGCCCCAGGACACCATTTTCAAATCGCCTTACAGCAAGAAGTTCAGTCATTACCTGAGTTTCGAAAATTTGGTGGTTACACAGTGTTCGCCGAAGGTTGGGCATTATATGCTGAAAGTCTAGGTAAAGAATTGGGTTTATTTACCGACCCATATATGTGGTATGGCCGTTTATCTGATGAGCAATTACGCGCTATGCGATTAGTGCTCGATACAGGTTTTCATGCTAAAGGCTGGACTCGTCAACAAGGTATTGATTACATGCTGGCTAATTCCTCAATGGCTTTAAGTGATGTAACCGCAGAAGTTGAGCGCTATATAGCTTGGCCAGGACAAGCATTGTCGTATAAATTAGGGCAATTTAAAATTCAAGAACTGCGAGATTATTGTAAACAAGCATTAGGTGATAAATTTGATATTAAAGAGTTTCATACGCAAATTTTAATTGATGGTGCTTTGCCGATGCCAATACTAGAAGCGAAAATTAAACGTTGGGTTGATACGCAGCGCTAACTTTTAAACTTGAAATAGCGCAAAGCTGAATGTAGCTTTGCGCGCGGTGCTCAATTAAGCTAAAATGCGCGCTATTAGGGGCACCGAGTTATACCATGTTTGAAAACCAATTTTGGCTTGAGAAATCACTTGAGCAAATGTCACAAAATGAGTGGGAAGCCATTTGCGATGGCTGTGGAAAATGCTGTTTAAATACCTTTATAGACAGCGAAGATGAAGATGAGTTTACCGCCACAGATCAACTTCGCGATGGTGAAGAACTCATTTTTACTAATATTGTTTGCCAATACTTAGATAATAATACGTGTGGTTGTAGTGAGTATGAAAATCGACAAACATTAGTCCCGTCATGTGTAAAATTAACTAAAGAAAACCTCGACAGCATTTTCTTCATGCCGCAAAGTTGTAGTTACCGCCGTTTACACGAAGGCCGTGGTTTAGCGTCTTGGCATCCACTAAATAACGGTGGCAGCAAAGAACTAATGCATACATTGGGTATTTCTGTAAAAGACAAAACAGTAAAAGATTGTGATGTAGCTCTAGATGACTTTGATCTGTATGAAGCTGATTGGCCAACGAGGGATTGCGATTAATGACTGCGAAGATTGGTTTGATCAATCCTAAAAGTCCCTCTAACGTTGGCGCAGTGTTAAGAGCTGCGGGTTGCTATGGGGCTGAACAAGTATTTTTTACTGGCACGCGTTATTTAAATGCTAAAAAGTTTCATACCGACACAAAAAATGTTGTTGAACGCATTCCACTGACTTGCGTTGAGGATTTAGCAACAGCAAAGCCCGCAGGTGCGACCGTGGTGGTGATTGAACTAATAGAAGGTGCAACTCCTTTGCCTGAGTTTGTTCATCCTGAAAACGCATTTTATATTTTTGGCCCTGAAGATGGCTCAATTAGCAAAGATGTACTGAACTGGTGCGATGAAGTGGTGTATATCCCAACAATTGGTTGTATGAATTTAGCAGCTACCTGTAATGTGGTTCTTTACGATCGACAAGCTAAACTCGGTGGAGTAGAAAGCTCTGATCAAACGATTATTCAAAGCCGCGACACCAATAATAAAATGATATGGCAGAAATAGTACAAACTGAATTGAACAATTGAAAAAAGGGGCAATTAATGCCCCTTTTTTCGTTTAATTCCAAAAAAGTTATTACTTTTTAGTAATTTTGATCTCTGAATTAATAACAATCCCTTCATCTTTTATATCTGTTGCAAAATACACAGACATTGTTTGATTTTTTAATTGTTCAAGTTCTTCCGGGATCACTTGCCCTGTCATTTTAAATACTTCGATGACAGGAGTCATTAATGAGCTGAGGTCAACTGCGGAAGTTAAAAATCCATTTTTTTCAAGCGCTTGTTCTGATAATGTATTTGCAATAGCTGCTGATTTTTCACCAGTGAATAAAACAATATGCTTTCCTTTTTTAGCTAACCTTATATCAAGGCCAGCAGGTAAAGGATAAGGAATTGCAGCATTGACACTAATTGCATCGCCGTTTTCTGGTATTTCAAGCTCCGCTAATGCGGGTAAAAATCCTTTAGCAGTAAAAAGTAAATTATCAGGATCTGTCGCAGAAAGTGTGATTAGCGCGTCTAAAGCTTTTAGTTGTGGCAGTTGATTTGCATCGGCTTCTAAAGCAAGATCTTGAATACTTACACTGACACCTTGAATACCATTAGCCATAGCGGTCATCATTGATAGTGCAGCTAAATTTGAGTCTTGAGTTTGTTGCTGTAAAGCAACAAGAGGTGCACACTCAAATTCAGCTTTTTTAAATGTACTTGAGAGTATATTTAAAAGCGGTGGAATTTTTGAAATATCCGCACCATAAGCAAAGCTTAGCATTTGCCCGTCAAGTTTAGTTGTATGCTCAGGAACAAAACCTCGCACAGATTTTAATGTTTTAATAATATCTGTAGCAGTGCTTTGGAAAATAGCATCAGCTTTAAAATGAGCATCAGAGTTTGTTACTTGTATGTACGTGCTACCGGTTACTGATGCAGGCCAATAACTAACAAGATTGGTAATGTCATTTTGGCACTGTGGTGTTCTAGCTACCTCTAAAGCATTTGGATCACCCAATTCTTTTAATAGTTCATCAAGCATTTCACCTAGGCGTGATGGTGTTCTAGCGGTAATAGCATTAGCAATCTCAACATGGTCTATATACGCAATAGAGTGGCCATCAAATGAATAATTAGTAATATAGTTTTCAAGTTTAGCGGTTTGCGTTAATGATTTTGTTGGTTTATCAATTGCTAAAGCAAGACGTAAATCTTTAATTGTATTAAGTTTTGTATCAAACGTGATGGTAGCCCAGTTATCTTTAACAGACACAATTAAGTTTAATGTAATGTCATTTTCAAGTACTAAAGGGTACGTGTTGTAGTCAACACCTTCGATGGTTTGTGTTGTGAAGTTAATTCCCGCTTTATCAGCTGAGCTATTAATTGTATTAAATAAAGCTGTTTCATCTTCAAGTTGATAGCGTAATACTGGCATTAGACCAATTGTATAGGCTAGAGCTTTATAATCATCGGCGAATCCCCAGGCTGCTTTTAGTGTTTCATAAGATGACAATGATGTTTGATATTGATCTAATAGAGACGCTAAAAACTGTGCATTGTTATCGTTACTTGCCGCTAAGTTTTCGATCAATGGCGTAAAATCGTCAGCACCTTTCATTTGATCTGGAATCAAATTGAAATATTTACTATAGGGAAATGGTTTTAGCTGACCATAAAATAAAGCAGTATCAGCAGGGACGTAATCAAGTTGAGCAAGTTCTAATGAGGCTGTTGAACTGTCAGTTTGTGTATAGATTATTGCACCCGCCGCTACAGCAACTGCGCAACCAGCAAGTAGTTTGGTGTTCATTTGGAAATTCCTTTTTTGTATCAGTACCAAGCGGTACGTTCTGTAGTATTTATGTTTTGTAAAACGATATCATAAAAGTGCGTAGTCTAGCGAGGAAAAGCACTATTAGTGTTGGTTGTAATGAGGGCACGGTATTATATAAAATTATTAATTTTTACTGCGATAAATCGGCAATAGTTGGTTAAGATGCAGATGCGCTAGCAATGGCAGCGAAATAGCAACACTTCGCATAAATATATGTTGGCATTTTGCCCTTGGTAATCATCTACAATAGCAAAGCCACTGTTAATCTCACCTAAATAGGCCATTGCATAGTTAAATATAAAATGTGTACAAGAGGCTAAGTAGCGAGTCTATTTATCAAAAAATCAAAAATGGCGCCATCGTCTTTATGGAAGTGCTAAAAGCCTCCTGATCTTGTTTGTCAACACAATTTAGGTGATAAAAATTTAAACTGGTTTTGATATGTCCTTGAAAAAAAATCACTGCTTTGGAAATTAGCCAGCATCTATGTCCATTTCTAGTTAATTAAATTCGTTAAATAGCGATACCATTGAATAAAAAGTATGGAACGGTCCAAATATTAGTTTGTGATCTTTTTATTGGAGTGTGTAGAATCAAACACAACTTGTTAATGGAGTGAAAATCACGTGAGTGAAATAAATACAAATAAAACGTTTGTCACTGAGCAGTCGCAGCAAAATAATAATTACCTGTTACCTTTGACTGCAATGACAACTCTATTTTTTTTATGGGGTTTTATCACAGTACTAAATGATGTACTGATCCCGCGTTTAAAAGGGGTGTTTGATCTTAGTTATACTGAAGCGATGTTAGTGCAGTTCTGCTTCTTTGGCGCTTACTTTATTGTTTCTTTACCTGCGGGAATATTGGTTAAGAAATTTGGTTATAAAAATGGTGTGCTTAGCGGTCTTATCGTGGCTTCTATCGGCTGTATGTTATTTTACCCTGCTGTAGTCGTACATGAGTATTGGCTATTTTTAACCGCATTATTTGTTCTAGCTGGTGGTATTACCGTATTGCAAGTATCAGCTAACCCTTACGTTGTGGCGCTTGGGCCTGAAAAAACAGCTTCGTCTCGGTTAAATTTAGCGCAAGCGCTTAATTCATTGGGAACTACTATTGGGCCCTATGTTGGTGGTATATTGTTCTTTGGTGCCGCAGGCACATTGACGGCATCTGCGGCGACTGCTGAATCGGTAAAAGTCCCTTATTTAATGCTTGCTGCAGCACTGCTTACTATTGCGGTCGTATTTGCATTTTTAAAACTGCCTGAAATCAAATCACATAAAGAAGAACTTGATTGCAAAGCAAAAGATCATTCTTTAACGCAAGCCCCGCATTTAGTTATGGGGGTGTTAGGTATCTTTTGTTATGTTGGTGGAGAAGTGGCAATAGGCAGCTTTTTAGTTAACTTTTTTGGTGAAGCTCACATTGCAGGACTTGAAGAGCATGCCGCCGCGTCATTAATTGCCTATTATTGGGGCGGGGCGATGGTAGGACGCTTTATTGGCTCTGCTGCATTACAAAAAATTGCACCATCAAAAGCAATTGCTTTTAATGCATTTGCGGTAATTGCGTTACTTCTAATTACAATCTTCACCGAAGGTGACGTTGCTTTGTATGCTGTACTGTCGATTGGTTTATTTAATTCAATTTTGTTTCCAACAATTTTCTCAGTCGCCATTCAAGGGCTAGGTTCATTAACTAGTAAAGGATCAGGTTGGCTTTGTTTAGCGATTGTTGGTGGTGCATTAATACCCTTAATTCAAGGTATTGTTGCTGATGCAATGAATATTCAAGTTAGTTTTATCATCCCAGCACTTTGCTATTGTTTTATCGCTTGGTACGGATTAAATGTTGTAAAACTTGCGAGCAAGTGGCAACAAAAAATAAACTAAGCTAATCGTAAACCTCTTCAGATAAATGCATTTGCAGCACTGTTAATGCATTTATCTACTTATTATTCTCAATTAATTAGCCGCACTCTAAAGTGAAAACTTCTCAGTTATGTTCATTACAAAATAACGACTTATATGCACTGAATACGTATTCAATCGCTATTGCTTATAATATTAATTGGAAGCTTCCAATTTTGAGTTTGTTATTTTTCTGTGTAATTACGAAATTGGCTAACTTTAACTGACAATGAATTACGTTATTAATTTGTTGTATTAATAAGTGCTACACTTAATTTTTTACCATGCTTTATTATTGTTTTTGACTGGGATATAGCAAGTTTTGCCGATAAGATAAGACAAATAGCGTTATTTTTGTTAAAAAGTAGTTAGCTAACAACGATAAAAGATAAATAGGTGTGTCATGCAAAGCTCGCTAAAATTTACCACCAAGGTAACTATCGCAGCATCTGTAGTATTAGTGTTGGTGCTGGGGTTATTTACCATCAATAACTTTATTTCAATGCGCTCACAAACGCAGCAGCAACTGTCTCTAATATTACAAGAAAGCTCTCAATCGGTTTCACAAAATATTGCTAACTGGCTCAATAATAAATTAGCTATTGTTCAGTCTGTTGCGAAAACGCATCAGCAAAATGACACTAAGGAATTAACTCTTAGTCAACTCAATAGCGCAGAAATGGCAGGTAAGTTTAAAAACACCTATATAGGCAAACCTGATGGTACTTTTGTACTCAATGATCAAACAGTTGTATTACCTGCTGATTATGATGCCACAATCCGTCCTTGGTATAAGCTGGTAGAAAATAAAACCACCACAGCGTTTACGACTCCTTATATCGACGTAACCACCAATGAGCTAACTATTTCAGCGGTTGCGCCCATTTTAAATAATGGCCGTTTTAGTGGTGTCGCAGGTGCCGATATTGATATGCAAACCATTACTCAAATAGTCAATGAAATTGATTTTTTAGGTTTTGGTTATGGTTTTCTATTAGACAGTGACGGTCGCATTCTGAGCCATCCAGATATCAAACTAAACGATCAGAGTATGGCGAAGCTGTTTGGTAAAAAGCTTGCTTTAAAAGCTGAATTTGTCGAGCAGGAAATTGCTGGTATTGATCATCTTGTATCATTTACACATATCAAAGGTATTGAAAATGTAGATTGGTATTTAGGTGTGGTGATCAACAAAGATATTGCTTATTCATCTGTTGCTTCATTTAGAAATATGGCTGCAATATATATGTGTTTGGGTGTTATCGCGACGATATTAATGATGCAATTTTCACTGCGTTATTTGATGCGGCCTATGCAGCGTTTAAACGATGCAATTAAAGATATTGCCCAAGGTGAGGGGGATTTAACTCGTCGTTTAGAGATTGAAAACGATGACGAATTTGGTGAACTTTCAGGTTACTTTAATGCCTTTATAGATAAAATTCATACCTCAATTGAGCAAGTAAAAACGACCACGGTTGAACTTGAACGTTCAGTGGAAAGCTTAGTTGAGCAAACAGAGTCGACGCTAACGATGTACAGTGACCAAACTAAACGCACAGACAGTGTTGCAACAGCGATTAATCAGCTGTCATCAAGTGCGATTGAAATATCAGGCAGTGCAAGCCATGCATCAACCCTTGCTACCGATGCGAATTCACAGTCAGTGCAAAGTCAAAGCACGTTAAATGATAATATCAATGCCATTGGTGTGTTATCGCAAAATATGGAACAAGCACAACAAATTATAAGTAGTGTTGCTGAACACTCTGCAAGTATTGGTCAAGTACTCGAAGTTATTAAAGGAGTCAGCGAGCAAACTAATCTACTTGCGCTTAATGCTGCAATTGAAGCCGCTCGTGCCGGTGAGGCTGGTCGTGGATTTGCAGTTGTTGCAGATGAGGTGCGCCAGTTAGCTCACCGTACTCAGCAATCAACTCAAGAAATAGAAAATACTGTTAGCCAATTACAGCAAGGCTCGGACACTGCTGTTTCAGTTATGAAGGCTAGTTTAGTTGAAAGCGAAAATACTGTAAAACAAGCGCAAGCAGCCGGTGAGCAAATGGCAGGAGTAACCAAAGCTATAAAAGCAATTGATGATGTAAATCATAGTGTTGCAAATGCAACCACTGAACAAAATCAGGTAATACAATCTTTAGATAATGATATTCATACAATTAGTGAGTTATCTCAACAAGGCCAGCTAAACTTAAATAACACCTTAGCTGAGTGTACTCGTTTAAAACTGCAATTTGATGAACTTGAAAAAATGGTGCTACGTTTTAAAGTCTAAATGCAATCAGCGATAACTAAAAAGATATAATAAATGACGCCTGAATCACCTGAAAGCCAACCTAGTTGGCTTAACTTAGTTAATATAGACAGTGTTTACAGCGCTGAAAAACAGCGTCGTGCGTTTACATTTTTTACTATGATATTCATTGCGGTTGTATTGATCACAACTTTAGTCACAGTTAACTACTCGGTTTATGCAAAACTTCTGACTATTATGTTAGTGCTATCCGACTTAACCTTTTTTATATGCGCAGTGTATTTTTTGCGTACTGGGCGTTTAACTGGGGTCGCAATACTCGTACTGAGTGTTATTTGTGTATTATGTTTAGCATTGGTGTACACCGGGGGCAAGGAAAATACAGCGCTTTATTGGCTGATGTTTTACCCAGTTGTCTCGTTTTCTACACTCGGCCTAAGAGTTGGATTTTTAGCCGTGTCATCGCTATTAGCACTTACCTGTTTGTTTCTTTATGGTCCTGACATAGGGCAAATGATGTATGGTAATGCTGAAAAAGTTCGTTTTACCGCCTCATTTATTTTGGTGTTTTTATTCGCTTTTATAGGCGAGTATTTCCGTAATAAAAGCCACTTAGAAATTGCACGCATTACTTTGTTACAAAAGCAAGACGCCTATACTGATCAGTTAACAGGCCTTGCCAATCGGCGCTTTATTAGCAGCCATTTTTTGCCGTTTGCAAAATTGAACTCTGAGCAGTATTTACCTTTTACAGTGTTGTTAATCGATCTGGATCTGTTTAAAAATATTAATGATAATTTTGGGCATGATTTTGGCGATCAAGCATTAATCGAATTTAGTAGGATGCTTGAAACACAGTTACGCTCATCAGATATTAAAGTTCGCTACGGTGGTGAAGAGTTTATGGTGATATTACCAAAAACAGTAATTACTGACGCCTATGCCGTAGCCGATAAATTTAGAGAATACGTAGCTGCACAAGTAATAGTGTTTAATGAGCATCAATCTACCTCTGTCACTTGTAGCATAGGGGCTGCACAAGTTGGTCATATCGAAACGTTTAACCAAACAGTTAAACTAGCTGATGAATACTTGTACCAAGCAAAACGCCTAGGGCGAAATAACGTTGTTTCCAGTGAACAGCAACAGGCCAATAATGAACAATAGTCAGCTTATATATGTGTACGACCCAATGTGCAGTTGGTGTTGGGGTTTTCAAAAGTGCTGGCAAAAAATCCAAGACGCCTTAGCGAATGAAGTTGATATTATTTATAAAGTAGGTGGCCTTGCTGCTGATTCCGATCAGCCAATGACAGTAAGTATGCAACAGTTTTTACAACAAACTTGGCAGCGTATTGGCCAGCAAACCGGTGCTAAATTTAACTTTGATTTTTGGCAAAACTGTCAACCACGCCGCAGCACTTATCCTGCGTGTCGGGCGGTTATTGCAGCACGTTATTTCAATAAAGAGCGGGTTATGCTTGGCGCTATCCAGCAGGGGTATTATTTATCGGCACAAAATCCTTCGGATCTTAATACACTCGTTAGCTGTGCACAGCAAATAGGTATTGCTGCTGATGAGTTTTTAGCTATATTGCAAAGTGAACAACTTGAACAGGCGTTTCAACAAGAGTTAGCGTATGTTCAGCAGTTACCCGTGCAGGGTTTTCCATCTTTAGTTCTTTGTCATAAACAGCAGTACTTTGCTATCGCCATAAACTATACCAACGCAAATGCTATGATCAGCACCATTCATTGCATACTTGCTGATTAATTTATTTAATCTCACTTCACTCATCATTCAAGCGTATACGCTTGTTAAATATTAAAAACTATTGCTTTATCTAAGGTAAAAAGCTGTATTTATGGCAGTTGTCATAAAAAGGACTTTTTAGCGCAACACCTCTGTCATTTTTCACCTATAGAATCTCGTTCATTGATATTAAGCAACTAGCAAATCCGCTAATTTAACGAGTAAAGGTGTATGCGATGAAAGGCGTTAAACCATTGATATTAGCTAGTATTGTAGCCATGAGTGCAACAGTGCAAGCAAGTGATTTAAATAAGGTTATCGATAAAAGCAGTGAAATTAACCAGTCAGCTGCGCAATCACAAACAAAAATAGACAAGATTGCAGACTCTATGCAGGGTCGTTTACAACAGTTTAAAACCCTTAATAAAGAAATTGATGGTTTGACAGTTTATAACGCACAACTAAGCAAACAGCTTAGTAACCAAGTGAGTGAAATGGAAGCCATTAACTTATCTATGGATCAAGTGTCTATTATTGAACGTCAAATTACTCCATTAATGCTACGCATGATCACAGGGCTTGAGCAATTTGTTGCTCTTGATGTGCCGTTTCTAACCGATGAACGTGAAAAGCGTTTAGCGTCATTAAAAGACATGATGAACCGTGCTGACATTAATTCAAGTGAAAAATTCCGCCGTGTTTTAGAAGCGTACCAAGTTGAAGTTGATTACGGCCGTACCATCGAAGCCTATACCGCGTTATTAGATGTTGATGGTCAAGAGCGTGAAGTCGATTTCTTACGCATTGGTCGTTTAGAACTTATTTACCTTACTCGCGATGGTAAAAAAGCAGGCTCATGGGATACAACAAGCAAACAGTTTGTTGCCCTGGATGACTCAACAATCAGCCAAATTAGTAAAGGTTTACGTATTGCACGTAAGCAACTTGCCCCAGATATGTTAACACTGCCAGTACACGCTGCGGATTAAGAGGTTAAAATGAAACTTTTTACAAAAATGACCAAAATTGCTTTATTTGGTGCCACCCTTGGTTTTGCGGGCAACAGCGTTGCTGCTGAAGCTATGGATTTAGACTCGTTATTAAAAACACTTGAGCAAGGTAAAACACAGCAATCAGCACAAAATAAACAACGCGAGCAAGAATTTGCTGCACGTCAAAATGAACAAGTGCAAATGCTTAAAAACACTCAAGCAAAACGTAATCAAATGCTGGTTGAGTCTGAGCGTCTTGAAACACAGTTCGAAGAAAATGAAGTAAAACTTGCGAACCTAACCGATACATTATCTAAGCGTATGGGTTCATTGAAAGAACTGTTTGGTGTGCTGCAACAAGTGGCTGGCGATTCAAGTAATAAATTTGCAACGTCAGTAGTGTCTGCACAGCTACCTGGTCGTGGTGCTTTTATGGATGAATTGGCTCAAAAAATGGGCTCGACTTCTAAACTTGCATCAATCGAAGACATTGAAAAAGTATGGTTTGAACTGCAACGCGAAATGACTGAGCAAGGTAAAGTGTCACGTTTTACAACAGATGTAATTGTAGAAGGCGGCAACAAAGCTAAACAAGAAGTTATGCGAGTGGGGGCTTTTAACTTAATTTCAGAAGGTAAGTACCTTGATTATAACACCAGCACTAATACGTTAAGCGAGCTTACCCGTCAGCCTGTTGGCCGTTACACCTCAACGGCGAATGATTTACAACAAGCTAAATCAGGCACTGTACAATTTGCGCTTGACCCAACTGGTGGCTCTATCCTTGGTTTATTGGTACAAGCACCTGATACTTCAGAGCAAGTACATCAAGGTGGTGCAGTAGGTTACGTTATTTTAGGCGTTGGCTTACTTGCTTTAATTATCGCTATTGAACGATTTGTTTCATTGATGCTAATGGGCAGCAAAATCCGTCGTCAACTTCAAGACTCAGTGCCACGTGATGACAATCCACTTGGTCGTGTAATGAAAGTCAAAGATCAATACCCTGATGTAGCATACGACACCTTAGAGCTTAAATTAAGTGAAGCGATTTTACGTGAAATGCCAAAAATCACCCGCAACTTAACGCTCATTAAGATTATCTCGGTCGTTGCTCCATTGTTAGGTCTTCTTGGTACGGTAACCGGTATGATCAATACCTTCCAAGCAATCACCTTGTTTGGTACAGGTGACCCTAAATTAATGGCTGGTGGTATTTCACAAGCGCTTGTTACTACGGTACTTGGCTTAGTTGTGGCAATCCCAACAGTATTTTTATACACCTTATTGAATACCCGCTCTAAGAACTTGCTGCTTATTTTGCAAGAACAAAGCGCAGGTATTATCGCTGAGCGTAGCGAAAAGGGAGCATAACCCATGGTGCTATTGATTGACTCAATCAATGCTATCCGTGATTTTCTCGACACTGGTGGCCAAGTTCTGTTGGTCATCGGAGTGTTAATCTTCGCGATGTGGTTATTGATACTCGAGCGATTTATTTATTTTTTTAATGGTTTTCGTAGTTACAAACATGCCATTAAAAGTAGTTGGACAGGGCGCGATGAGCGTAATAGCTGGAACGCTGAGCAAATCCGCCAAGCAACTATTTCACGCGCTGGGATGAAGTTAAACAACAACTTAGCGCTGATCAATGTGATGGTTGCCTTGTGTCCGCTGCTGGGGTTACTCGGTACGGTAACAGGTATGATAGAAGTGTTTGATGTGATGGCGATTACCGGAACGGGCAGTGCGCGTTCAATGGCATCAGGTGTATCGAAAGCGACTATCCCGACAATGGCAGGCATGGTTGGTGCGTTATCTGGTGTATTTGCTTCTACGTACTTACAACGCAAAGCAAAGCGCGAAGTAGCCCTACTTGAAGACAGCATGGTTTTAGACCATTAAACAACAATTTTTAGTATGTGGCGAAAGCCACATACAATCAGGAGAATAAAATGAGAGCCCCATTAGGAAGCCTTTTTCAAGAAGATGAAGCTGAAGAAATAAACATGACCCCGATGCTTGATGTTGTGTTCATCATGCTTATTTTCTTCATTGTAACCGCCTCTTTTGTTAAAGAGTCAGGTATCGATGTAAATCGCCCAGAAGCGGCAACAGCCGTTAAGAAAGAGCGTGCAAATATTCTAGTTGCGATTTCAGATCAAGGTGAAATTTGGATCAATAAACGTCAAATCGATGTGCGTGCTGTGCAAGCAAACATTGAGCGTTTAAAAGCAGAAAATCCACAAGGTAGTGTGGTTATTCAGGCTGACAAAAAAGCCACTACAGATACCCTTATTAAAGTGATGGATGCAGCACGCGCCGCAGGTGTATTTGATGTGTCTATCGCGGCACAAGAAGCCTAAGGAAGCCATAATGCGTTATTTAGTAGCATTATTAGTTGCCGGTGTTGTGACCTTTATGTTGTTTTTGGGCATGCAAGCGCTTATCACCGGTGGTGAAGGGGCGATGACTGAGCCTGCAAAAGGCAATGTACTTGATTTTGTAAGGCTTAAAAAAGAAGAAACGGTACAAAAGAAAGAACGTAAACCACAAAAGCCGCCAACGCCGAAAGAGCCTCCGCCGCCAATGGATTCACCGCAAATGCAAAATAGTGATCCAAATGCAGCAGCGTCTAACTTTGACTTTGGTGCCAGTGTTGATGCTGACGTGAGTCTTAGTGGCGGGTTAGCACTTGATTCAAGCGACGGTGAATATCTACCGATTGTAAAAGTGGCACCTGTTTACCCGCGTCGAGCATTGTCACGGGGCATTGAAGGCTATGTGATTGTTGAGTTTACAGTGACTAAGCAAGGTACTGTTCGTGATGCAAAGGTAGTAAAAGCTGAGCCTGAATCATTGTTTGATCAAGCAGCCATGGATGCCGCACTTAAATTTAAATACAAACCTCGCGTAGTAGACGGTGAAGCTGTTGAAGTTGCGGGTGTACAGAATAAAATTTCTTTCCAAATAAATGGTTAGCACTGAATAAATGGATAGAGAAACGAGGCGATTATGAAATTATTAAAAACAGCATTATTTTGCTCGTTAGCACTAAGTGCTAGTGTTGCTTTACCAAGCGTAGTAAGTTTGTTGCCAGGTGTTAATTTAGCAACGGCCTATGCAGAGGAAGTAAAAACAAAGCGCGTGCCGGCACTGCGTGAAAAAGTATATAGCCAATTGGCTCGTGCGCAAAAGTTAGCTGATGATGGTGATGCAAAAGCGGGCCTTGCTGCGCTTGATAATATTAATGAACGTTCATCCAGTATGAACTCGTATGAAAAAGCCATGATGTATAATTTTTATGGTTTTATTTATTACAACGAGAATGATTTACCGAAAGCGATCGCGTCGTTTGAAAAAGTCGTTGCTGAAGAAGAGATCCCTGAGTCTTTACGATTAAGTACCAGCTTTAGTTTAGCGCAGCTTGCAATGGCGAATAGCGATTACAACAAAGTGTTAGACTTTTTAGCGCAATGGGATGCAATCAACACTAAGCCTAAAACGGATGCTTACTATGTGCTTAAGTCGCAAGCTTACTATCAGCTAAAAGATTACCAAAATGGTATTGATAACATTAACTTGGCTATCGCGCAAAGTGATAGTGAAGGCAAACAGCCAAAAGAGAACTGGTTAGTGTTACTGCGTGCTATGTATTATTCACTTAATCAAACTGAGAATGTAGTTGCTGTACTTGAACGTATGGTCAAACTTTACAATAAGCCTGAGTATTGGGTTCAGCTCGGTGGTATGTATGGCGAAACAGGTAAAGAAAAACAGCAGTTAGCAATACTCGAAGCCGCTTACCAGCAAGGTTTTTTGACTTCTAAATCAGACTTGCGTCAACTAGCACAAGTTTATTTATACAATGGTTTAGCTTTTAAAGCTGCCGATGTGATGAGTAAAGCTGTTGCATCTGGTATTGCGGAAAAGTCAGCTAAAAATTACGCATTTATTGCAGAAGCCATGATACAAGCAAAAGAAGATGAAAAATCTGTTAGTTATTTTGCAAAAGCAGCTGATCTTTCAAGCCATGGAAAGTACGAGCAACGTTTAGCCGAAGTGTATGTGAATCTTGAAAAGTATGAAGATGCAGCTGATGCAGCGCGTAAAGCGCTTGATAAAGGTTCACTAGATTTTGAATCAAATGCTTATGTTGCTTTAGGTATGGCGCAATATAGTTTACAAAACTTTGACGCGTCTATTTTAGCATTCGAACAAGCCGAGAAGCATAAAAAATCGCAGCGATTAGCTGAACAATGGATTAAATACGTGAAACGTGAAAAATTGCATGCTGAAACATTACGCACTGCTTTGTTATAAGTAAATATGCGTTAAGAAACGCTATTTTAACTTCAACGATTTTATTAAAAAACTCGTTTTATAATCGCAACACCAAAACCGCCTCAGGGCGGTTTTTTTCGTTCTAAATATTCCTAACAAATTGTTATTTAAATAAATTAGATTGTCACTTTATGTTTATTAAAGTGTAACTGTATTGTCATACAGCTCCCGTAAGGTAGTGTTCGTTGAAAAACTCAAGTGACCTTAAAGCATGTCTTGCGTGCTTTAACGTGACTTGGGTTTTTACTTAATGCGCTAATAAAATAATTAAATATCTTAATGGAGTGAACAATGAAATTATCTGGTTTATTTAAGGTCAGCCTAGTGGCTACTGCAATTACACTCGCTGGCTGTGGCGGTGGTGATATTAATATTAATGTTAAAGAAAATGTAACATCACCAACACCTACTAATCCAACAACGCCACCAGTGAATACTGATCTTCCAGGTGAATATAGTCAAAGTCTTTCTACTGAAATTTCAGCTGCCTTAGGTCGTGAAGTAAAGGTTCAAGTGCTTTCAGGTGAAATTACTAAAGATACGACATTAACCACGGATGCTTTTTGGGCACTTGATGGTGCAGTGTTTGTTGGTAAAGATAAAGCAGATAGCGCAACGCTTACAATTGAACCTGGAGCCGTTATTTTTGGTAATAATGGTTCAGACTACTTAGTTGTAAGTCGTGATTCTAAAATTGAAGCGACAGGTACCAAAAATGATCCAATCATCTTCACATCAAAACAAGATGTAATTGGCGAAACTACAGCCGCTGGCCAATGGGGGGGAATGGTTTTACTTGGAAATGGTATATCTAATAAATGCCCAGCTGAAGGTGATTGTGCTCTACAAGTTGAAGGTGTTGAAGCGGGTGCGGTATTTGGTGGTACTGACAATACTGATAGCTCTGGTACATTAAAATATGTTGTTGTTAAAAATGCCGGTTACGAGCTCTCAACGGGTAATGAGCTAAATGGTATTACTTTTGGTGCCGTAGGTTCAGGTACTACCGTTGATTACTTACAAGTACATAATAACTCTGATGATGGTGTTGAGTTTTTCGGCGGTGCAGTTAACTTAAAACATGTTGTTTTGACGAGCATCGACGATGACAGTATCGATTGGGATAACGGTTTCCAAGGCAAGATGCAGTTTGTTTATGTTGAGCAAGATAAAAACTCAACGGATGCTAACCGCGGTATTGAAGCCGATAACGACGGAAAAACGCCTTCAAAAGATCCTAAATCATTACCTATCATTTCTAACTTAACCATTATTGGTAATAACTTTAAAGGTGAAGATGAAGCTGAAGGCATCTACTTACGTGAAGGTACCGGATTGCATTTGTATAATACTGTGATCACCGGTTCTGATGAAATGGGTGAATGTTTAGAAATAGAAGGGATCGCGGTAGATAAGGACGGTAATGCATTATTTTCAGACAGCGAAACTGTTAATAATGCGAATGATGGCACTATTTTAATGCAAAATACCTTCATGTCTTGTACTAATGGCGAAAACTTCAAAAATCCTAAGGGTGCAGATGGTTCTACGTTACTAGAACTTGAAACTTGGTTTACTAATCAAACAGGCAACGTTATTAACGACAAACCTATGCTTGGTGTTAATGGCCAACCAATAGCAGGTTCACCTTTATTAGGTGCCGGCCAAGATGTTGCTAATACTGTTGATGCATTCTTTGATACCGTTGATTTTATTGGTGCTTTGAATGATTCTGATGATTGGCGTCAAGGTTGGGCATTTGGTTATGGTGGTGGTGAAGTGACTGCACCTGCTGCAGTTGCAGGTTGTCCTGCAGGTACGACTTCGATTTCACCAGCGGATAACGTAACGACAACATGTGAAATATCAGGCCGTATAACTTCTGACTTAACATTAACAGCAGGTAACTTATACGCTGTAGATGGCGCCGTTTTTGTTGGTAACGATAATGCTGACTCTGCAACTCTAACTGTTGAGCCTGGCGTTACTGTTTATGGTCGTAACGGTAAAGATTATATTGTCATTAGCCGTGGCTCTAAAATTGACGCCAACGGTACTAAAGATAAGCCGATTTCGTTTACCTCAAGACAAGATGTTGCTGGTCAAGCAACAGCTGCAGGTCAATGGGGCGGTTTAGTTCTATTAGGTAATGCACCATCTAATAAATGTCCAGAAACAGGCGAGTGTGCGCTACAAGTTGAAGGTGTTGAAGCGGGTGCAGTTTTTGGTGGTACTGATACAGCTGATAACTCTGGTACATTACGATATGTTCGCGTTATGAACGGTGGTTATCAATTATCTATTGGTAACGAAATCAACGGCATTACGTTTGGTGCTGTGGGTTCTGGTACTACTGTTGAGTATTTACAAGTGCATCAAAATGCTGATGACGGTGTTGAGTTCTTTGGTGGTAATGTTCAGGCTAAATACCTTGTGCTAACTAGTATTCAAGATGACAGCATCGATTGGGATAATGGTTTCCAAGGTAAGCTTCAGCACATCCTTGTTAAGCAAGCTGCAGATAACTCAGATGCTAACCGTGGTATAGAAGCCGATAATGACGGTAAAACACCATCTAAAATGCCTAAATCAAACCCAATGATTGCTAACTTAACCATTATTGGAAATACCTTTAAAGGTGAAGATGATGGTGAAGGTATGTACTTCCGTGAAGGAACGGGTGCGCAAATCTATAACACGATAGTAACAGGGCCAGTAGGCATGGGTGAGTGTTTAGAGGTTGAAGGTATTCCAGTAGATGAAAATGGTGCACCAATATTTACTGAAAGTGAAACTGTTAATAATGCAAAAGATGGCACCTTAATGATTAAGTCATCAGTTATCGCATGTTCTGAGAACTTTAAAGACCCAAGCGGTGTTGATTTCAGTGTAGAAAACTGGTGGACAGCAACGCTAGGTAACTTAGTAGCATCAGGTCAAACTGACGTAGTAAATGGTATCTATACTATTGATACAACAATTCCTACGGATGTAAGTGCAGTAGATGACTTCTTCGATAAGACATCACATATTGGTGCTGTATCGAGTGATAATGACTGGACAGCTGGCTGGACAGTAGGTCTGGAATAACACAGTAAGAATGGGTGCTAGCGCTTTACTAGCACCTTTTTAAACACTTTCTGTAACTTATTTCAGATAGAGGTAGACATGAAACAGTTTTCTAAAAAGTTTTGCTTATCCACACTTTCAGCAGCAATTTTATGTAGTTTAACCGTTTCAGCAGATGCTGCTGAAGCACAAGACGATGCTGTACTTGAAGAAGTTGTGGTTAGCGCAAGTCGCTTAAAAGGCACTGCAACAGCTGTGCTTGAAGAGCGAAAACAACAAGCATTTGTTGCTGATATTATGGGGGCTGAGCAAATTTCCCGTAGTGGTGATAGTGATGCAGCATCTGCGTTACGCCGTGTAACGGGTTTAACCTTAGTCGATGGTAAATTTATTTATGTACGCGGTTTAGGTGAGCGCTATTCCAGTACTCAGCTAAATGGTGCTGCTGTACCTAGTCCTGATCCGACTCGCTCAGTGATCCCGCTTGATTTATTTCCATCAGGAATTATTGAAAGTTTGTCTGTGCAAAAGTCTTATTCTCCTTCTATGCCAGCCTCTTTTGGTGGTGGTAATGTGGATATACGCTTAAAAAGCATTCCAGACCAATTTGTTTTTGATGTATCAGGTCAGCTTGGTTATAACACCAATAACTTTGATGATGGCATTGAGTACAATAGCGGCTCGAACGACTGGTATGGTGTTGATGATGGCACCCGTGAAATACCAGATTCAATCATGGATATTTATAACTCTGGGCAATCATTAGATGATCTCACACCAGAGCAAAGTCGTGCTTTAGCACTTGATTTAAACCGTGATTATGACCCGCAAGCAACAAGTGTAAACCCCAATACTAAGTTTACAGCAACACTGGGTAATAGTTTTGAGTCAGGTGATTGGCGTTACGGCTTTTTATCAGCGGTTAGCTATGATAACAAATACTTTGTTGGCGAAGAATACCAAGGCGAAGACTTCCGTTTAGGTGAGAACAGTGCTGCTATGGTGCGTGGTTACGACCAAATCACTGCCACTGAGCATAATGTAAAAATGTCTGGAATGGTTAACTTTGGTATTGAGTACAATAAAGCGCATCGTATCGATTTTAGTACCCTTATTCTGCGTGACACCGAAGATAAAATTCGTGATCGCCTAGGTATTGATGAAAATAATAACCAGTCAGATAACAAGCGTATACGCTCATATGATGTAAGTTATGAAGAAAGAGAGTTAATAGTTAACCAAATCAAAGGTATGCATACATTCGATTTTCTTAACTATGCAGGTTTTGATTGGAAATACTCAAACGGCCGCTCAAACCGTTATGCACCAGGAAATATGCAGACGCGGTTCATTGTAAATGATGCAAACGAAGATGGTAATTATGATTTAGTTAATGAAATCGCATTAACCAATGCCACAACGGCTGCTCGTTATACATTCCAAGATCTTAATGATGAAGTAGAAAACTACGGGTTTAATTTTACTTTTCCAATCATGTTAGATGGTGTGGATATAGAATTAAAATCAGGTGCTGATTATGTCTCTAAAGAACGCTCGGCTTCCAACCGTCGTTTTGACATAAACACTCGCGCATTTAAAGACCTTGATTTAAATGGCAATGAGTTGAATACGATTCTTTCTGATGATGCAATAGCTAACGCAGAACTAAATCTACCCATACTTAATGATACAACGTTTGCAGGTGATGATTACCGTTCAGCACAGAAAACAGATGCTTATTACTTTGAAGCTGATTTTTTCTTCAATAATAAATGGCGTGTGACAGGTGGCTTACGTTGGGAAGATTTCAGGCAAGTGTCAGTGCCACTTGACCCGTTTACTGGTGGCTTAGATCCTTCAATCGATTATGATGATTTAGGTAACTTAGCGTTTCAAGAAGATGATATTTACGGTGCGCTTGCATTTACTTATATTCAAGACGATCAAACACAATGGCGTTTAAGCTACGGTGAAACGGTTGTACGTCCTGATTTACGTGAGATATCTGAATCTACTTACATTGATCCGTTAACTGAATATCCTGTTGGCGGTACGCCTGGATTACGTACAACTCAAATCAAAAATTACGATTTTCGTTGGGAAAACTACTTTGATACCGGTGAAAACTTCTCTGTTGGTCTGTTTTATAAAGACATGATCGATCCAATTGAGTCGGTGCAATCTCCCTCTCAAGATGGACCGCCACTTGTACGTATTGCCAATGCTGAAGATGGCTATGTTGCCGGAGTTGAGTTTGATTATCTTAAAGATTTCGCTTTCTTAGGTGGTTTTTGGCAAGATGTATTTATGAGTGGTAATGTTACACTCAGTGATTCTGAGATAAGCTTAGACCGCCAAGCGATAGTCGATCAAACTGGAGTATCAGCGGCAATTACTAATACGAAGCGGCGTTTAACCGGTCACTCTAAATATGTTGTAAATATGCAGCTTGGTTACGATGCGCCATCAGGTGAGCATGCTGCAACGTTGGTTTATAACGTATTTGGTGAACGTATTATTATTCCTGGTATTGAAGGACAAGATGATTGGATGGAGCAACCTTTTCATTCAGTTGACTTAAATTATACTTATTACCCTGATTTTAACTCAAGCATTAAGTTTAAAGTGTTGAACATTTTAGGCCAAGAGCAAAAAATTGAAGCAGATGGGGTATTAACCCGCTCGAAAGAAAAAGGGACTGAATTTTCTGTAGAGTACAAATATCAGTTCTAATTTAAAATAGCCTAGGAAGGCGAATATAAAAACTTACAATAATTGCCCTACCTTTTGTAGGGCTTTTTTGTGTCGTTAAGATCTTAATTTCAGAATTATAAAAAAGGTATATGAAATAATTTTAAGTTAGCTGTTATTGACTAGTTTTGCAGGGTATAGGGTGCTAGATTGTTCGTTCTAAAAATTAAATCTCACGCAATGAATTTTAATTTTTAACGTATTAGGTATTTCTTATGACTCAAATAGTGGAACAAACAATGAAAAAAGTAGGATTGGTCGGATGGCGGGGCATGGTTGGCTCAGTGTTATTAGAGCGTATGCAACAAGAAAATGATTTTGCTCATATCGATACTACTTTTTTTACTACCTCGCAAACCGGTCAGCTTGGCCCTGATTTAGCGGGTCCTGCAAAACCATTACTTAATGCAATGGATTTTGAATCGCTGGCAAAAATGGATATTATTATCACCTGTCAAGGTGGTGACTACACTAAAGCTGTGTATCCACAATTACGTGAAGCAGGCTGGGACGGCTATTGGATTGATGCGGCATCAGCACTGCGTATGAGCGATGACAGTATTATTGTACTTGATCCGGTCAATAAAGATGTGATTGAACAAGGTCTTGAGCAAGGCGTAAAAACCTATGTGGGTGGTAACTGCACAGTGTCACTCATGTTATTAGCATTGGGTGGTTTATTTGAGCAAGACTTGATTGAGTGGGTAAGCCCAATGACTTATCAAGCTGCATCGGGTGCCGGTGCTCGCAATATGAAAGAGCTCATTGCGCAAATGGGCTCTATTCATGCAAGTGTGGCTGACAAGCTAGCTGATCCACAAGCCGCTATTTTAGAAATTGATAAACTAGTCACACAGCAAATAGCCTCAAGCGATTTACCGCAAGAGCAATTTGGTGTGCCGTTAGCAGGCAGTCTTATCCCATGGATTGATGTGCCAATGCCATCGGGTCAATCTAAAGAAGAATGGAAAGCGCAAGTTGAAGCGAACAAAATTTTAGGTTCATCTAAACAGCCTGTGCCTATTGACGGTTTATGTGTGCGCATTGGTGCAATGCGCTGTCATAGCCAAGCTATGACCATTAAACTACGTGAAGATATTAGCGTCGAGAAAATAGAACAGATTTTAGCCTCACACAATGAGTGGGTTAAAGTTATCCCTAATGAGCGTGATATCACTGCTACGGATTTAACCCCAGTTAAAGTAACTGGTACATTAAGTATTCCTGTAGGGCGTATTCGTAAGTTAGCAATGGGACCTAAATATATTAGTGCTTTTACTGTTGGCGATCAGTTATTATGGGGTGCTGCAGAGCCACTGCGTCGTATGCTACGCATTATTGTTGATAATAAACATTAGTTTATTAGCTGCCATTTATTACAGTTAATATGGAGGGCTGGCAATGTGCCAGCCCTTTTACTTTTAAACACACTTAGTTGCGCGTGAATAGCCAGCAAATATAGTACGATGTTAATTAACGATTAATGCGTTCAAGTGAGTCTGCTAATTGGTCAATTCGGGTCCGTGTTGCATCTACTAAATCACTGATCTGATCAGCTGATCCTGACGAACGACTTGCCAGCTCTCTAACTTCTGATGCGACTACGGCAAAACCTCGGCCAGCATCACCAGCACGAGCAGCTTCAATAGCGGCATTCAAAGCTAGTAGGTTAGTTTGTCCTGCAATACCAGAAATACTGCCAACAATGTCACCGATTTGATTACCCACTTTTAAGAGTTCTTGCATTGCCTGATGTGTTTCTTTTAGTGCAATTTGACGATCAGTAATATCTACACCAAACACTACGTAACGTGTTACTTGATCAGAAAAATCCTTCAATTCACAAACCTGTGCATCGAACGAACGTTGAACTTGTTGTTTATCTGTAAATTCAACGACCAAACTTAGTTGCTCGTCTTGATTGATAGTTGTGCTCTGCTGCTTTTGAAGTTGTTGCCATATGGTATTCGCTGCTACTTTTGCTGCCTCGTTACTGCCCACTTTTTCAAGGAACAGTTTATTCATATTCACGAGCTCACCTGTAGGCTGAAATTCAACAACCATTAACGACCCATTAATGAGGGCTAATCGATCAAGAGAGTCTTTGGCTGATTGTTTAGTTACAGTAATGTCAGCTTGCACAGAGACATAACGATGTACTTTTCCTTGTTCGTTAAATACAGGATTAATTGACATAGCAATCCAATATGGTTTGCCTTGTTTATTATAATTTAATATCTCTTCATAAAAGGGCTGCTTTTGGCTAAGCTTATTGCGAATATTTGCAATGGTTTGGGGATCGGTGTCATTGCCCTGCAAGAATTTACCAGGTATTTTCCCTTTCACTTCATCGAGTTGGTAACCTGTCATTGTTTGAAAACCATTATTTACATAAAGAATTTCACCTTGTTCATTGGTGATAACAACGGCGTTACTGGTCTCATTAGCCACTAGCGATAACATTTCAACTTCTTCGCGTTTCGATACTTCATCGGTGACATCTTTTACAAACGCAGTATATAAAATCTCATCGCCGACAACGACTTTAGCTAAAGTAATTAAGCCCCAGCGAATAGTCTTTTCGCGAGTATGAATTGGTAATTCTATTGGCTTACCAATTAGCCGATTAACCCCGGTATCACGGTTACGATTGACGTAACTATCGTGTTTGCTGCGGTGCTCTGGTGCTACCAACATTTTAATATTTTGACCGATCATTTCCTCACGGCTATAGCCCCATATTTTCTCAGCCGCGGGATTAGCAAAAATGATCAAGTTTTGACTGTCGATAGTTATTACACCATCGTGAGCTTGCTCTAGAACTTGTTCAGTCATTGAGCGCTCATCACGCTCTTTACTGCAATCGCGGGCAAACGCTGTGTAGTAAAGCTTTTTGCCCATTTTTACTTGAGATAAAGTTATATTGATCCAGGTTGTTGAACCATCTTTACGCTCTATTTGCAGTTCAACGGCAGAGCCAACAATCCGATCTTCGTTAGTTGCACGGTGGCGATTTACATAACTATCATGGTTTTTTTGATGAACTTTTGGTACTAGCATACGAACATTTTTACCAAGTACTTCTTCAGCTTTATATCCCCAGAGTGTCTCGGCAGCATGGTTGATGTATACAACGTCATTATTATCATTAATGGTTATAACTGCGATTACAGTTTGGTCCATTGAACGTTTAGACAAATCATTATTTTTGAAAAACATGAAAAACCTTTTCATTTTAGTGTATTAACACACCAGTTTGCAGATGCTATTAGGCGTATTCAGGCTGTTTATTAGCAGTGTGTATTCGCTTTCTAAGAGCGATGAAATATTAGATAAGAGAAAGAGAAGTTAAGTAGCAGGGTTAGCCATATAACGAGCTTAATTCATTTGAAAATAAAATTAGTTATAAAATACATTACTCAGATAGTAGATACATCCTAAACAAGCTTTACAAACATTAGTCTGAGTTATTTAGCGTAACTCCTACCCGTCGAACGTTCTGAATGAACTATTGGATCAGTCGCAGCTATAATTATTTTCAGCAATAGGGTGACATCAAGAGGACAAGAGGATGAAATTCTAAACACTCATTGAATTATAGACCCTTGATTGATATATAGCTAACTTTCTCGAAAACGCAGTAATTAAACTCGTCATTAGCATTGTTTTTATTGTTGTCTTTACCTCGCTTTAGTTTTGTTACGGTTTAATTAGCTTGATAGTTTCTTGCTTAATACTCAACAGCTTACTATATTTATGAGAGTATTTATTTGGCCTTCTGTTATGAATATATCAAAAAAGTTAAAACTATCTTTTGCCTCAGCTATCGCCTTACCTCTTTTTATTATTGCGGCGCTAGTGATCACGCAGACAAGAGACCAAGCGCTTGATAACTTTGCGCAAATGAGCGAAAGAGAAGCACGGCAAATAGATAATGGTATTGCTATGTTTTTTTCTGAAATAGAAAAAAATGTTGATTATCTAGCTTCACATCAAATGGTCTTAGCTGCTAAACAAGATGTCAAAGCTCATGTTGACACAAATAATCCAGTGATGCTGAAACATCTCCAAGGCAGCAGTGTTGAGCGTGCCGCATTTCAACAGTTTGATCACTTCGGCCAAACTCACCCTGGGCTTGCTTATATTTATATGGGTAATGAACAAGGTGGTTATATTCAGTGGCCAGCGGGAGAAGTTAATGCTAATTATGACCCACGATCTCGACCTTGGTATTTAACAGGTAAATCTGCAAGTGGTAAAACGGTTCGCACTAGTGCTTATTATTGGGCAGCTGACGATATGGTTATTGTCTCTACCGTAAAAGCAATAAAAGATAATGGACAAATTATCGGTGTACAGGGAATGGATGTTTCTTTGCAAGGACTGACAGAAATTATTGCTAATATTAAGCTGGGTGAAACCGGTTACTTAATGTTGATTGAAGATACGGGAAATGTACTTGTTGATGTTAAAAATGAAAACTTTCGTTTTAAACGTCTGGCAGATATTGCGGATGGTAAATACAAACAGTTAGCTGCAAATACACAAGGTCAGTTTGAAATTGTCATCAATAACAAAGATTTTATTGCCAATATATATACTTCAGCTAAGTTGGGCTGGAAATTTATTGGTTTAGTTGAAAAGTCAGAGGTGATGAGCGCTGCAAACACCATGACATTGACAATTATAATTATTAGTACGGTGCTAATTATTGTATTCATTTTAATCGCAAGTTACATTTCAAAAGTAATTTCTTCGCCTATAGTTGAAGTCAGTGATGGTCTGACTGAAATTGCACAAGGTGGTGGTGATCTAACTCGACGACTCACAATTAAGACAAAAGATGAAACGGCTAAGCTGGCCAATAGTTTTAACCTATTCTTAAACTTGATTGCTGATTTAGTAAGACAGATCAACGAATGTGCACTAAATGTGAGCGGTACGTCAGAGCAAACGTCTACACAAGCATCGCAATTAACTTGTTCTACCTCACAACAACAGCAAGCACTGGAAATGGCGGCAACCGCAATTAATCAAATGGCTGCGACAGCCAACGAAGTAGCTTCAAGTTGTGCTAATGCGGCAGATCTGGCTATGCAAACGCAACAGGCATCAGAGATAGGTCAAACAGTGATCACAGAGACCGTTCAAAGCGTGGTTGTTTTGAGCGAAGTTATAAGTAAAGCAACGGATGATATATCGCAACTTGACACTGAAAGTGAAAATATCATGTCGATTTTAGGCGTTATAAGAGGTATTGCTGAGCAAACTAATTTGCTTGCTTTAAATGCTGCAATAGAAGCTGCTCGAGCGGGTGATCATGGTCGTGGTTTTGCTGTCGTTGCAGATGAAGTGCGTGCACTGTCGCAACGTACGTCTGAATCCACAGAAGAGATTGCTACGCAATTAGATAAACTACGTAGCATGTCTGGTCAAGTCACTACTGAAATGAAACGCAGTTTAGACAGCACTAATAAAACGGTTGAACTATCCCATGCTGCACAGCAACAATTTACGGAAATAACAGCGTCTATTGTTAATATTAGTGACTTAAATACGCAGATAGCAACCGCTGCAGAAGAGCAGCAGCATGTCGCTGAAGATATAAATCGCAATGTTATAGAAATTAAAAATGCGGCTGATGATGTTAGCGATATTGCCGCTAATACCAGTAATAATGGAGATAAATTAAAAGCCTTATCGCACGTTCTTACTGATTTAGTTGGTAAATTTAAAGTGTAATAATAACAGCGTCTAAAATAAGAATAATCAACATATAGCCATTCTTTGACAATTGAACTCATTATTTTGCAATGCTAATGAGTGTTGTCTGCTTTATAATAGTGATTTTATTCTATGTGCTGCATTAATTTTCTGGTATTTTTTTGGGGTTGAAATTCAAACCTTGTTGTTTTATGTGCTCGTTATAGTGGGAGGCAGATAATGGTTTTGAGAAATAAAAGCCTTGAAATTCTTTACACCCCATATTTGCCATAATTTCGACTTGTTGTTGTGTTTCAACTCCCTCAGATACGCATTTTATTCCAAGTTCATCACACATGACGTGAATTGCTTTTACTAAGCTCTTCTGCCTTGTTGAGCTTGTAACTTGGCTTATTAGCGAGCGATCAAGTTTTAGCTTATTTATAGGATATTCGGCTAAGCGCGCAATATTTGAATAGCCTACGCCAAAGTCATCTACGGAAATTGTGAATCCCCATGATTGTAGGTTTTGCATCAACGCCAATGAATATTCTTGGTTCGCTTCTAATGATGTTTCGGTCAGTTCTAATTCAATTTGACTTGGTTTGACATTAAAGTCCGCTAAGTATTTTACTAATTTTGACATGAAATCGCTTTGGCCAAAATCAAGCAATGATATATTTATTGCAACAGGCACTAGTGGGATTTCATCTTTGCTCCAAGTTGCAATTTGAGCACATACCTTTTGAATTATTAAATCTGTTAGCCGACTGATCATACGGTATTCCTCTGCGATCGGAATAAACACCGCGGGTGATACAACACCAAGAGTTTGACTGTTCCAGCGTGCCAATGCTTCAAGTCCAATGCACTTGCCGTCATGTGTTACTTTAGGTTGATAGTGTAACTCTAACTCGCCGTTATGAAGTGCTTCGTCCAATAACATTGATATTTCGTGTTTTTCTAAAAATTCTTGTGAGCGTTTTTCATCATAACCATTAATAGGGCGATGATTATCAGCAAGTTTTAATGCCTCAATTGCATTGTTTAATACATTAGCACTGCTTTTTCCTTGTCTTGGAAAGTTGGAAAAACCAAATAAAAATGACTGTTGGTATTTTTCGCCCCGGATTATATAAGGTTCATCAACCACATGTTTAATCTCGTTTAAGAGCTTATGTTCTATTTCGTTAGTAGTGCTTGTAGTTATTATAAATGCTAATTTATTATTACCTACATGAGCGCACAGAACGAGGGCTTCATTAGAGTCTTTTAAGCGCTTATAAGCAGATACTAAGTGTGCTTTTGCATCTGCTTTACTGTATTTGAGATTTAAATATTCATTATTCGCACTCTGGGTGACCACAATATAGAAATCGCCTTGGTACTTTGCTACAAATCTTTCACACTGAAGCTCAAACCATTCTCTATTGGGGAGGTGTGTTTGACCATCGCTGTAACGTAAACGTTTGTTTTCTTGCTCCATTGCTAATAAGTTTTGTTTTATTTGATGTTGTTCAGTGCAGTCATCAAAGCGCAGCACACAGTAATTAGAGTTAGTAACTTGCTGGCAATGTACAGTTTTATAGGTATTTTTATATTTAAATACTTGGTCCTTATGTTGGTTAGCTACAATTACTAGATTAGGTAATAATTTATCGAGTTTAACGGTGCTGTTTTTAACTGTTGCTTTGAAACCAAATAACGTTTTCGCTTGGCTGTTAAAATCTATAACGGTGTTATCACTATCGATAATTATTTTTGCAATACTTGATTCAGTAAAAAACGTTCTATAAAGCTCTTTTTTTGCTGCTAGATGACTATTTGATTCTGCCATGGTTTGATTTAAGCGTTTTGCAGCAACAATGGTTCGCGCAACTGCGAGCGGAATACAGATATTAAAGAATAAAAATAATAGCCCTGATATATACCAGTCTGAATTTGGTAGTTGTGTATTTATAGAAGTCAGAGATGAAATATCAACGTTGTTTATTATAAAGTAAAAAGGCACGATATTTAAAATTGCATAACCTAGCGCGGTCCTCACACCTAACAGCATCAATGCAATAATAGGGCATGCATACATATACATAGAGCCTACCTTTGCAAGGTTGATGTCTGTTAAAAATACATTCATTGAGATTGTTGCGGCAACAATACTTAATAGCAGGGCATGTGCACATAAAGTAAAGTATTTACGGCTAGCAATTAGTAAGGTGGCCATTGTCACAGAAAAGCTTGCAGCAAGCACAATAATATATATTAAGTTGAACTCAATTGCGGCGTTTAAAGTATGGCAAAATACTGAGAAACATAAAATTACACCAGCGGTTAAAATAATGCGTAGTGCACTGATACGCCAGTTAGGTACTAGAACGTTTGAATTAACGTGATCTGATAGTAAAAAGTAGCGACTTAAGTAATGCATTATAGTTGGTGTAGATTTATCATTTTTTTATTAGACCATTGATAAATAGCTAAAAGCAATAATTTATTAGTTTTTAAATCCTTTACTAAGAATAAATGCTTGGTTTAGGGGGGAAGGAAACTACAGAGCAGCTTAATTATAATGGCGTTAGCACCTAAGCCTTTATATCCTTAGGTGCTAGTTTATCAATACTTAGCTTTTGGGTTTTAATAGTGTTTTTAGTTCTGCTATTTGCGCTTTTAACTCATTTATTTGCCCTTGGGTTGCGGGCAATGAATCTACATCGGCTTGCTCTTCGCGGGCATTGCGATGCTCCTCTGACATAACTTCTAAAATAGCGCCTACCATCATGTTTAAAAATACGAAAGCGGTTAAGAATATAAAGGTAAGGTAGTAAATCCAACTTAGCTTATAGACAGCCATGGTTTCGTACATGACGTCGGTCCAATCTTCAAAGGTTGCTATTCTGAACAGAGTTAACATTGAAATTGATACGTCTCCCCATAGGACTGGGTTTATATCAGAAAATAACATGCTACCAGTTGCGGCATAAATATAGAAAATAACAAACATTAATAGTGCAATGTAGCCCATTTGCGGTATGGCTTTTAATAATGAATTAACCAACAAACGCAGTTCTGGCACCATAGAGACTAAACGTAGTACACGGAATATTCGTAATAAACGGGCTATAAAAATGGTCGAACCTGCAGCTGGGTATAAACTGCCAATGACGATTATAAAGTCAAAAATATTCCAGCCTTTGCTAAAAAAGGCTTTTAAGCCTTTACTTGCAACATAGCGGATAATTAGTTCTATTAAGAAAAACACCGTGATGCCAACGTCCATCCAATGTAAAGCAAATTCAACAGTGGGGTGTAACGAATAAGTGTGTGCACCAACAGTGAGCGCTGATACGACAATAACGGCGATAACAAATGATTGAAATAGTTTACTTTTATCGATACGCTGGAACAGCTCTTGTAACTGCGACAACATCATAATTAGCCCTTAACGGTTATAGATATAAAACGTTTGCAATATACAGCAAAATCGTCACGGATGAATTACTTTTCCAGTTTAAAATGTAAGGAATTTTTAATGCTTTTCAATAGGCTAAAATGGGTTGTAAGTGCCTTCGCGGTTCTGTTTTTAACCGCTTGTAGTACTGATGCCCGCTATCACGAAGTTCAAGCTGCTCGCTTAGGCGAATGTAGTCATATGGCAGATAAAGAATACCATCAATGTATAAAGCGCCAAGAAGACGGTTACAAAGAATTTAAACAGCAGCAAGATATAGTCCCAGAGAACGACTTAAGCCAAGAGCACACCACTAAAAATGACTAAAACGCAAAAGCAGCTCGATAAATTATTGCGCGCTACTTTAACTGGCGCATGCGAGCAGATCAAAGATCATCTAACAGACTTTAGTTGGTTAACTCATCATATAGATTTAAAAAAACCAGCTACATCACTTAAAGTCAGATGTTATTTTATTGATGCGCTTGCACTTGAGCAGGCAAAACAAAAGCAACAGCTAGCGTTAGTCGAAAGTATTATAGTAACAGAGCTGGCTGTTATTAACTTAACCCCTCAAGAGGTTCTGTTTTTAGCTGATTAAATTTAAGGAAAATCGATGTGTCTAATGTAATCAATAATCAAAATCCAGACTGATTGTTTATTGCACAAGCAAAGCTCAGGTTAACTATCAGAGCGTGAAAACACAACGATTACGGTGCTTTAGTTTGGTATCAAGATGACATACAGCTATAATCCAACAAAATAGTAAAAGAGATCCATTATGGCAGTTCCTACTCGTTCACAAATCACCCCTGGCACCGAAGTTAATATCGTTTTAAAACAAGATCAGCGTAGCGGCACATTAACGCAAGGTGTTGTTGAGCGCCTTTTGACTAAATCACCCAATCATCCGCATGGTATTAAAGTGCGCTTAGAGGATGGTCAAGTAGGGCGAGTGAAAGAGATTTTGTCATGAGTGCACTTACTTTAAGCGAATTCTGGCAATTAGTTACCGTTGCAGATAGAACCGCAGAGCCAGAATCAGTCAGTGAACGTTTAAAAGGTTTACTTACAGATTTAAGCGATGCACAGCTCATTGAATTTGATAAGCAATTTAGCATTTGTATGCGCCAAAGTTATACTTGGGAGCTATTCGGTGCTGCGTTTGTAATGGCCGGTTGCAATGATGAATACGGTTTCTCAGAATTTCGTTGTTGGTTAATTTCTCGTGGTGAAGCAGCTTTTAATGCTGCGCTTGAAAATGCTGATTCTTTGGCTGATTGCACACCTGTTTATCATTTAAACGAGCAGCCTTATCCTTACTTAGATGAGTATGACTTGATCGCTGGTTTATTATATGAACAGCGTAATGAAGACGAATTACCCTTTGCTCCTTCAGGCCTTGATCAACCCAAAGGTAAGCGCTTTAAAGATAAGCCTAAATTTTTAAAGTTGGCATATCCGCAACTATTTGCTAAATATTGGCAGTAACATAATATTAAAAACCAACCATGATTCAGTATACTGGCTGGTTTTTATTTTAATCACCGTAGCTATGCTATGCTATGCTATGCTGAGTATATAAATCAATAAATGTCAGGTATTTAATGCGCTATCGTAAAGTATTACTGTGTTTAGTGTCGGTTTGTTTAACTACAGTTGTCAGTGCTAAAACTGAGCTGCCAAGTAATAAAAGTCAGTTTATTAATTTATTCAATACTAAGGTTGGTAGTTATCAATTGGTATCAGGTGAGGCTAAAATGTGTGCTGGTGGACAGTTAGCATGGCTTGATGCAAATGAGCCTGATCTTGGCTTTAAGCTCGGTGATGAAATTATTTTTAATAACTTACACCATGGCACACAAACGAATAAAGTCGCTAACTTTTGTTTGGTCACTACTAAGTATAAATACACCACGCAAAGCATTACCATGTCACTACGCCATACTCGCTGTGAAAACGAGACAGATAATTTAGACACGAGCCAAACGCTGCGTTTTATTTCGCCTACAACGCTTGCGTACAGTGTAGAGAGCAGTAATGTTCGTTGTCAGTTTGAACTACAACTTTAAATTTAACGATAATGTGAGTTTTTTATAAATCACAACTTATTTTCGGTAAATGCTGCCAACGCGTTGTGTACTGAGGCGATAAAAATGCACGCTTCATATGCCATGCTTGGCTTTGTTGCTGACTTGCCAGAGTTAGCGTGTCGTAGCCGTATCGCTTATTAATTGAATCTAAACACTCCATTAGTTTTATGTTGTCTTGGCTAGGAGCAAATAGGTCGGGTTGTTGAAACTGTTGTGAACTAAGCTCGAGTGCACCCACACCACATTTATAAAAACGGACGTTGTGTTGATATAGCTGCGTAAATATTTCGCTAATTGCTTTAGCAAATACACGGCTATCTGCGCTAGATACGGGTAACTCATACACTAATGATTTTTTATAGTAATGTGACTCATGGGGCGAGCTTGCCACAAATAGTAACAGGCGTTTAGTTAAGGAGCGTTGCTGACGTAGTTTGCGAGCGACAATAATACTGTGATTGATCAACGCTGTTTTTAATGCAACCGGATCAGTTAAACGTTCACCAAAACTACGGGTCGAAAAAATTTCACGCTTATCTTGGCGTACATCATCCCAATTTAAACACACAATGCCATTTAGCTCATTAACTGTACGCTCAAGCACTACGCTAAATAAACGTTTCATACGTTTTGGTGTTTGTTTGGCTAAATCAAGCGCGCTGTTAATGTTAAGTAGTTTGAGTTTTTTAGCTAAACGTTTGCCAACGCCCCATACATCAGCTACATCCATCGCGGCTAAAATATGTTGTCGTGCTTGTTCGCTATCAATCACTGCAATCCCATTAAAACCGTTGAGCTTTTTAGCAGCATGATTAGCTGCTTTAGCAAGGGTTGGTGTAGGGCCAAAGCCAACTCCAACAGGGAGTTTTGTTTCGCGCCAAACTGTGCGACGAATTAACTGGCCATACTGATGCCAGTCATTAATGAGTGGGGTAAAGCCGTTAAACTGCAAAAATGCTTCATCAATCGAATATACATGTTGGGTGTCGCAAAAACGGCTGATCACATTCATCATTTTATCGCTTAGATCCGCGTACAACTCATAATTAGATGAGCGAATAACCACCTTATGTTTGGCCAGTAAATGTTTAACTTTAAAGTAGGGCTGAAACTTAGGGATATTTAAGCGCCGCGCGATAGGACATATCGCACAAATGCAGCCATCGTTATTGGTTAATACTACAACAGGTTTTGAGCGGATCGCTGGATCAAATACTTTTTCAGCGCTGGCGTAAAACGCCACTGCATCCACTAAGCAATACATTGGCGCAGCTCAGCACTAGAGCGATGTAATCGAATCGAACGAGTAACCACACCTTCTAATTGAAATTCATCACTATCAGTCAGTTGCACTGGGGGATATAAGTCCGATGCAGAGAGTAGCCGTGCATTAGTTTTATCTAATAATTTACAAACAAATAAACCATTTAAGTTAGCTACAATGACATCACCATTTTTAGCTTCTTCGGCGCGATCAACCAATAATAAATCGCCGTCAAAAATACCGACCTCTTGCATTGAGCAGCCGGATGCCACACCAATAAACGTCGCATCGGGGTGTTTGATCAATAGCTGATCCAGTGATAAACCAAGTTCTTTATACTGAGCGGCAGGTGATTCAAACCCGCATACGCCCGCTTCGATATAAATAGGAATAACAAACATAAATAATTAACCAAACACATATGCTGTATAAGTGTACAGTATATGTGTTTTAGTTAACTTATGCCAAGTAATGAAGTTGCGATCACTGCATATTTTTAATCATTTTTTGAGCAGTATCTAAAAAGTCATTGATTTGTTGAGAGTTTAAGTTTTTGCACATTTGCTCATTAACATGCTGTTCGGCGTTTAATAGTTTGTCATAAAGAGCATGACCTTCAGAGGTAAACGATAAGATAAAGCAACGCTTATCGTGCTCACTGGCATCTTTGTCAATCAGCTTTAATGTAATTAGTTCTTTAACTAAGCGTGCAATTTGCGCTTTATCGCGCTGGGTTTGATTCACAATATCGTTAGCAGTGCAGTGAGTTGTCGCTGCAATAATATGTAGGCAACGCACATGCATTGCGTTTAACCCAAGCTCACCTGCATTAATAGCTTCTCGTATGGTAACGCGATAATTTTGCATTAAAGCAAATAATGTATTGGCCAATGAAGAGTTCATAATAAATCCATAATGGTTGACAAAGTCAATTAAATTGCTATAGTTGATTTTATCAACCAATGGGGCGTTGTGCAATTAAACACGTAAATAAACCTTCTGAGGAGATCAAAATGAGTAGAAAAGTACGTCGTGCAACCGTAATAAGCACAACAGCGATAGCCCCGCATTTAAAGCGTCTGGTTGTTGGCTCAGATGAGTTTCATGATTTTCCTGCGGATCAACAAGGTGCGTACGTAAAAGTACTATTACCACATGCTGGACAAGATGAGGTTGAAATTGACCTCAAAGCAGCTGAACCTGCACCTAAGCGCTCATATACAATCAGAGCTATAGATACTATTAACCATACAATTACGCTTGATTTTGTCGTCAATCAGCATCGTGGTATCGCAACTGATTGGGCTAAACAAGCAAAGCCTGGTGATAAACTCGCAATTGCAGGCCCTGGCCCTAAAAAGCTTGATGATTTTAGTCAGTCGCAGTATTTGATGATTGCTGATTTAACCTCAGTTAATGCTATTAACGGGTATTTACAGCAACTACCTGCAACAGCTGATGTTGATGTGATCATTCATGTTGCTGACGCGCAGGATGTTATCGAGCTCGATACAATCAAAGCACACAGCAAACACACTATAAATTGGTTAATTACAATGCAGCCGCAAATAGATGTGGTTGATCAGGCTTCAGTGCTATTGAATCAATATACGCAAAAACCATTGATTTTCATGGCGCTAGAAGCTGCTATTGTGCGCACC
Organism: Pseudoalteromonas sp. SG41-1; assembly: GCF_014164575.1. Taxonomy (NCBI): domain Bacteria; kingdom Pseudomonadati; phylum Pseudomonadota; class Gammaproteobacteria; order Alteromonadales; family Pseudoalteromonadaceae; genus Pseudoalteromonas; species Pseudoalteromonas sp. SG41-1. The sequence goes on along the minus strand of NZ_JACJFL010000013.1, from coordinate 52,198 downwards.
ATTAAAGATTTAGCGATTGATAAATATGCAATACCGCGTGAGAAGATTGTCTGCTCAGCGTATTGGAAGCAAGGTGTTGATGCAGATGGCAAGCTAACGGTTTAATCACATTATTAGCAGCAAGTAAGGGAATTAGAGTGCATACCCATGAGAGGAAGTTTACTTAAACAAAATAAGCGTCTCACAGCACTTACTTTAGAATAAGTAAACTTAGGTATGCACTCAGGTTCGGTGTCGAGACGTTAAAGAGTCTTAACTAATCGATTTAAGTATTTAACCATTCTAGCGGGCTAAATAAAGCGCTCACTGTATTAGTAGTTTTTGATGTAGAGCAAGAAAAAATAGCTAAGCCTTTATTGTGTGTTTGATTGTCGCAATGTCTATCTCGACAATTGCTCCACGCTTTTGGATCACTTGGGCGGCCAGTAAATTACCCGCTTGTGCACATTGTTTTATAGGTTGCTCTGTTAACCACTGGGCTAAAAAGCCTGCGTTAAATGAGTCACCTGCGGCGGTAGTGTCGATCACTTTTTCTACAGCGACAGTATTAAACAGCTCGACTGAAATTGAATTATCAAGGTGTTTTTTACTGTATTGGCAGCCATCTGCGCCGAGTTTTACAACGACCTCGTGAGCGCCTTGTTGGTGCAAACGCTCGGTACATTGCGCAACATTACTATCTCCCCATAATTGTGCTTCATCGTCAAAGGTCACTAATGCTAAATCGGCTAGTGCGTATGCTTTATTATTGGCAAGGTGGCAGTGCATTTTGCTTGACCATAATGCAGGGCGATAGTTGCTATCATAAATAATTTTTATCCCTTGCTGTTTTAGTAACGCTAAATGGCTGAGTAAAGTATGGCAATCTTGCTCTGCTAAAATTGCTAGCGAGATCCCCGATAAATAAATAGCATCAACTTCGGCAAGGCTGGTTAGTACTTTTTTAAAATCAGTATGTTGCAATAAATATTTAGCGGCTGAGTCGCTACGCCAATACTGAAAAGTACGCTCCCCTGACACATCGTTTTGAATCATATACAAACCCGGTTGTTTGTTATGACTGAGCAGCACATTGTCAGTATTAATATGGTGAGCTTGCCATTTTTCAATTAGTGCACGACTTAGTGGATCAGTGCCCATGGCACTGACGTAATTGACGTTTACTTCATTGCCTGCGAGTTTTTTTAAGTAAATGGCGGTATTCATGCTGTCGCCGCCATAATTTTGTTGCATAGCAGTAAATGGTTGGCCGCTAAGCTCAACCATACATTCGCCAATAATTGCGATGGACTTAGGTGTCATTTATAACGTCACTCCTTTTTTCCAAATAGCGACTTCACGAATGTCGTTTATTTCATTGCAAGTTGGTTGGCCGTTTACGATGTTGACTAGCAGTTCAACAAACTCCCCGTGGACTTGCTCCATTGAGACATCGTTAATTAAAACGCCAGCGTCAAAATCTATCCAGCGTTTTTTCTTATTGGCAAGTTCTGAATTAGTAGCAATTTTTAACGTTGGCACAAATCCACCATAAGGCGTACCGCGGCCAGTGGTAAATAACACCATATGACAACCTGCAGCACCAAGTGCGCTGGTGGCAATAGGGTCGTTACCTGGTGCATCTAATAGATTTAATCCAGGTATTTGCAGGCGTTCACCATAGTGTAAAACCGCTTGTACTTTACTGGTGCCGGCTTTTTGCGTACACCCTAATGATTTATCTTCTAAGGTAGTGATCCCGCCTTTTTTATTACCTGGCGACGGATTTTCATAAATAGGTTGATTATGAGCTTTGTAATAACCTTTAAAGTTATTAACCATGTTAACGAGCTTGTTAAAGGTTTCCTCGTCTTTACAGCGCGACATTAATAAAGTTTCAGCGCCAAACATTTCAGGTACTTCGGTTAATACCGTTGTGCCACCTTGAGCAATTAAATAATCTGAAAAATAACCCAGCATCGGATTCGCCGTGATACCAGACAAACCATCGCTGCCACCACATTCAAGGCCAAACTTTACTTCAGATAAAGTACCCGGTTGACGTTTATCTTGTTTTACTTGGGCATAAATTTGTTCAAGTAGCGCAACGCCTTCTTCAATTTCGTCATCCGCTTGTTGGGTGATCAAAAACTTAATTCGGCCTTCATCGTAATCCCCTAAGCCATCACGAAATGCCGGTAATTGATTATTTTCACAGCCTAAGCCAACGACTAAAGCGCCACCAGCATTTGGATGCAGTGCCATGTTTTGTAGCAGTATCCGTGTTGTGTCTAAATCATCGCCCAGCTGAGAGCAGCCAAACTGGTGAGGAAACGCATAAATGCCATCAATTTCTAATTGTGGATGACGCAGTTTAAACTCTTTGATCATTTGGTTGATCATGCCATTAACACAGCCTACCGTAGGGATCAGCCAGATTTCATTACGAATGCCAATTTCACCGTTTTGTCTACGATAAATATTTACTTCAGGCGAAGGGGTCGCTTCACTTTGCTCAATAAACTCAGGAATATACTGATAATCCAGTTCATCATTGAGGGTGGTTTTAACGCAATGGGTATGCACCCAACCGCCTTTTTGAATATTCTCTAGGGCAAAGCCAATGGGGGCACCGTATTTAATAACATTCTCTTGTTTATTAATATCACGCAGCGCCACTTTATGGCCTTTATCAATGTTCTCATTGACTAAGATCTCTTCGCCATCAACGGGCAATATTTCACCAGCGGTGATATTACGCATTGCAATGGCAACATCATCAGTTGGGTGTAGTTTAATTAATGGTTTCATATTATTGGCCTAACTGGTTAGTAAGCGTAGTAGCTACACCTTCAGTGAGCATATTACGTAGGTGAGCTGTAACGGTGGCAGTTAATTCAGGAAGTTCATTTAAATCACTTTCCCAATGCCATTGTGCCCCTAGTACTTGTTCAACAAGCGTGTTTAAGGATAGGGTGTTGTTATCAAAGTCATGCCACAGGGTATTAAATAGTTCTAGCCATTGTGGTGCATCGCTCAATTCAATTTGCTGCTCATTACGTAGGCCTTTATACATCAAAATTTGCCCTGCAATAGCCAATGCCATCATATTCGGTACGGCGTTATTTGTTTTCACATAGGTGTGCAACTGCGGCAAAATACGGGTCTTAAATTTAGTCATACTGTTGAGTGAAATAGCCAGTAATAAATGGCAAATATACGGATTTCTAAAGCGGTTCAGTACATCATTGGCAAAGCGCTTTAATTCATCTTCAGGTAAATCAAGAGTGGGAATAATTTCAGCAAAGATTAATTGTGTTAGGTATTTTTCAAACAAAGGATCGGCCAGCGCATCGCCCACAGAATCAATGTTCGCCATGTAAGCTAGTGGCACTAAAGCCGTATGAGCACCATTTAAAATACCGACTTTTTGTTGTTTGTAAGGTGAAATATCATCAACAATTTTTATATTTAGATCACTGTCTTGCAAGCATAATAATTCAGCTAGATGCTGCGGTCCTTGAATAACAAACAAGTGAAAGTACTCAGCGGTCACCATAAAGTTATCTAAATAACCTAACGATTCTTGTAGTTGTTGATGCTCATCACGGGGGAAGCCAGTGACAATACGGTCAACTAAGCTTGAGCAAAAGTGGTTAGCTTCATTCAACCAGCTTGAAAACGCCTCAGGTAGTTGCCAAAGTTGGCAGTATTGAAACACGATTTCTTTGAGTTTCTCGCCGTTGTAGTCAATTAACTCACAAGGGATGATCACCATGCCGCTGTCAGCTGAGCCGTTAAAGTGATTAAAGCGATGGAACAACCACTGCGTTAATTTAGCTGGGAATGCTTTAGCGGGAGCGTCATCGAGTTTATCAGTATCAATATATTCAATACCAGCTTCAGTGGTATTTGAAAAAATAATTTTCAGATCCGGATTCTCAGCTAATGCCATATAACGCGGAAAATCCTTATAGACAGGAATTTCTTCATTAATTGAACTAATAATACGGTGATCGGCGACGGTTTCACCTTGCTCGTTTAAGCCACGAATAATAGTGGTATACAAACCATCTTGAACATTAAGTAAAGGAATTGCGTCATAATCAATAGGGCGGATCACCGCAACGCCGGCGTTTAGATCACTTGTTTCATTGAGTTTATCAATTTGCCAATCGATAAATGCACGCAAGAAATTCCCCTCACCGTATTGCATTATTTTTGTTGGGTATTTGTTTTTATTAAAGTTTTTTCTATTCAGTGCTTGCATAATATGAACCTATAAACGTTATATGGGCTGATTGATATTTACATCTTAGCTATATTTGCCACCGGTGGCAAATAATATTTGACAAATTGCCACCGGTAGCGAAGAATGGGTATTAACAAGTTTAGTCAATTCAATTTACATTGAATTAGTAATTACGTAATAAACACTTTATACAGGAATTTAAAATGACAGCCACTTTGTTTGATCTAACTTCAAAAACGGCACTCGTCACCGGTGCAAGCCGCGGACTGGGTCAACAAATTGCACTGGGTTTAGCAGATGCTGGCGCCAAGGTTATTTGCAGTAGTAGTAAAGAGCACGGCTGCCAAGCAACGTGTCAGATGATCAAAGAGCGCGGTGGTGAGGCGTATGATTATGCAGCTGATTTGAGTAATACGGATTCAGTGAATGCCTTAGCAGCTACAGCCTTAGCTAATCATGGCGGTATTGATATTTTGGTGAATGTTGGCGGCACAATATTTCGCAGCCCTGCGGTGGATTACCCGTATGAGCAATGGCAGAACGTGATGAAAGTAAACCTTGATGCCAGTTTTTTATTGGCCCAAGCGGTTGCGCCAAACATGATCAAACAAGGGTTTGGCAAAATAATTAATATTGCCTCAATGCTGTCATACAGTGGCGGTATGACAGTCCCAGCATATACCGCGAGCAAACATGCGGTAGCGGGTCTTACTAAAGCGCTGGCAAACGAATGGGCGCAACACAATATTCAGGTTAATGCTATTGCGCCAGGTTATTTTAGAACCGATAACACCCAAGCATTACAAGATGATGCCGCTCGTAATAGTGAAATTGAAAAGCGTATCCCTGCGGGGCGTTGGGGTGAAGCAGAAGACTTAATTGGTTCAGCCATATTTTTATCATCAACAGCCAGTGACTATGTCAATGGCCATATTCTCGCGGTTGATGGTGGCTGGTTAGCACGATAATTTTTAATTTTAGGTAGCATGTTATGAGCACACAAATAGAGTCACGTTATGCCGTTGGTCCAAATGAAGTTAAAGGCTATGACACCCAACAGTTAAGAGATGAGTTTTTGGTCGACAAACTCATGCAAGAGAACACCATTTATTGGTTATACACCCACTACGAGCGTTTTATGGTGGGCAGTGCGGTGCCAACCAGCGCACCGCTTAGGTTAGAAACGGTAGACAACTTAAAAGCAGCAAACTTTTTAACAGGTAGAGAGCTTGGTGTGATCAATGTTGGCGGCAGCGGCACGGTGACTGCTGATGGAGAAGATTTTCAGCTTGGCTATAAAGATGCCTTGTATTTAGGTAAAGATACCAATGAGGTGCTGTTTAGTAGTCATGACAGTGGCAATCCTGCAAAATTTTATCTTAATTCTGCACCAGCTCACCACAAATATCCAAATAAGTTAGTGACGCGTAATGATGCTAATGTATTGCATTTAGGTGCGCTTGAAACCTCCAATGAGCGCAATATTAATCAGATGCTGATCAATACCGTAGTACAAACATGCCAACTACAAATGGGGCTAACGGAATTAAAACCAGGCAGCGTCTGGAATACCATGCCAGCTCATCAGCATGATCGTCGCAACGAAGTGTATTTTTATTTTGAAGTGCCAGAGCAGCAAGCGGTGTGTCACTTTATGGGCGAGCCGACTGAAACACGCCATATTTGGGTACATAACGAGCAAGCAGTGGTATCGCCACCGTGGTCAATTCACTCCGGTGCTGGCACACAAAACTATAGCTTTATCTGGGGTATGGCAGGTGAAAACCTTGACTACGACGATATGGATAAATATCAACCGAGCGAGCTGAGATAATCAGCTCATTAATGATCATATAGCGATAAGAAGAAATAATAATGAATAGAAATCTTCTCATAAAGATAATGCTGGTTTTTTCGTTATTTTTGCTTAGTAGCTGTAGCGATGATAAAAAAACGCTGCGACTGACCATGGCGCATACACTCGATACTCGCCATGTGGTGCATCAAGCAATGGAATATATGGCTGAACGTTTGGCATTTTATTCAAATGGCACAATGGAAATTGTTATCTATCCAGGTGGTCAGTTGGGGTCTGAACGTGAACTCATTGAGTTGTTACAAATTGGAAGTTTATCAATCACTAAAGTATCGGCAAGCCCGCTGGAAGGCTTTGTACCTGAGATGAAAGTGTTTGGCATTCCGTATTTGTTTCGCGATAGTGAACATTTTTGGCGTGTACTTAAAAGTGACTTAGGCACCGATCTACTTAATAAAGTGAGCACTGCAAGGCTTAAAGGTTTGGGCTATTACGATGCAGGCAGCCGCAGCTTTTACACCACCAATGGCGCGATTAATACCCCAGATGATTTAATAGGTAAAAAAATTCGCGTGTTAAATAGCCCTACAGCAGTAGCAACAGTGCAGGCTTTAGGCGGCGCTGCAGCACCGATTGCATGGGGCGAATTATATGCCGCACTGCAACAAGGTGTAGTTGATGGCGCAGAGAACAATCCGCCAAGCTATTACTTATCTCGTCATTACGAAATCGCTAAATATTATTCGCTGGACGAACATACCTTTGTTCCAGATGTAATTTTAGCAAGCTTAGAAGTTTGGAACTCACTTAACAACGAACAACAACAGTGGTTAACCCAAGCGATGGCCGACTCTGTTGAGTACCAACGTTCATTGTGGCAAAACGCATCTGATGAGGCGCTTAAAGCAGTTATCGCAGAAGGCGTACAAGTGACCTACCCTGACAAACAAGCGTTTCAAGATAAAGTGGCTGATTTTCATGCTTCGTTCGCTGATACAGCGGTTGCAGCTCACATTAAAAAAATAAAAAGCATGTAGGAGCAAACAATGCGACAACTCAACACACACTTAAATCGCATCATAGAGCGATTACTGATTTTGGCCATGATAGCAATTGTAACCGTTGTTTGTTGGCAAGTATTTTCACGATTTATTTTACGTGCACCGAGCTCATACACCGAAGAGTTAGCGCGTTTTATCCTGATTTGGATTGGTGTCTTGGGCGCTTCGTATGCGTATCGTACTAAAGCACATTTAGGACTTGATCTGTTTTATCAAAAAATGATCCCGTCACTTAGGTATAAGTGTTCATTTGTAATCGAAATCTGCGTGCTGATCACAGCATTAAGTATTTTAGTGTATGGCGGCAGCCAATTGATGATGCTGAGCTTTGAATTAAAGCAAACGTCAGCGGCGCTTGAGATCAACATGGGTTATGTGTATATCGTTTTACCGCTGAGCGGGGTGTTGATTGTGATTAATTGCATTGAAAACCTGATCAATTATGCACAGCAAAAATTCACGGAGGAAGCGTAATGGACTTAACAGCAATTGTTTTAATCGTTTGTTTTTTTGTATTGTTATTTATTAATGTACCTATTTCTTTGTGTATTGCGCTATCAACATTAGCAGCGCTATTAATGCACATTGATTTTACGCCTGCCACCACGACCATAGCCCAACAAATGGCCGGTGGCATTGATAGTTTCGCATTATTGGCAATCCCATTTTTTATCTTGTCTGGATTGATAATGGGTCAAGGCGGCATTGCTAAACGGCTGATTGAATGTGCTATGGCGATGATAGGCTTTTTACCCGGCGGCCTGGCACTCGTAAATGTAATGTCGTGCATGTTATTTGGTGCAATATCAGGCTCTGCCGTTGCAGCCACATCGGCGATTGGTAGTTTTATGGTGCCAGAAATGAAAAAACATGGTTACAGTGCCAGTTTTGCTGCGGCGGTTACCGCAAGTGCAGCCACTACGGGCATGTTAATACCACCGAGTAATATTTTAATTATCTATGCCATCGCCAGTGGTGGGGTGTCGATTGCGGCATTATTTATTGCCGGCTACTTACCGGGTATTTTAGTAGGGCTGGCATTGATGATTGTTTGCGCTATTTACTCGATTAAAAACAACTACCCAGTAACAGCAAGACTGCCATTTAACATTGTGATGAAAAAAATACTCGCAGCTTTGCCAAGCTTGTTGCTTATTTTTATTGTTATTGGCGGCATTATTGGCGGTGTATTTACCGCAACTGAAGCCGGCGCTATTGCCGTTATTTATGCTTTAATACTGTCGGTATTTATCTACAAAGAAATCAATATAGCTGAAATGCCTGCTATATTACTAAAAGCTTGTGAAACAACGGCTATTGTAATGCTGATCATTGCCGCGTCTTCGGGCATGTCGTGGTTATTGTCATACACACATATTCCACAGCTGGTCAGTGAGTTCTTTTTAACACTCAGTGATAATCCGATTTTAATCTTGTTGTTAATCAATCTGATTTTAATTTTGGTTGGCGCGTTTATTGATATGACGCCTGCGGTATTGATTTTTACACCGATCTTTTTACCGGTAGCTGAGCAATTTGGTATGTCGCCGATTCAATTTGGGATTATGATTGTATTAAACTTATCAATTGGCTTGGTGTCTCCGCCAGTTGGGAGTGTGCTGTTTGTCAGTTGTGCGGTGGCGAAAACATCGTTACATAAAATAATTAAGCCAATGATGCCGCTGTATGCTGTGATGTTTCTGGTATTGATGTTGGTTACATATGTACCGGCGATCAGTGAAACGTTACCGCGTTTATTTGGTTTAATCGAGTAACTAACCTGAACTTGGGATAATTTATTTGCCAGCGTTTAGGGCAACTTAATCAAACAAATCTGTGATGGAGCTCAACAGCTCCATTTTTCTTTTAAATCAAAGTAGTCAATGTATAACAAGAGCTGACTAACTACTTCTATGGATCTACGGTTAGTGTTAAACTTTGCAATCATCCTAAATAGGAACTTTTATGTCAGTAACGATTAATGATGTAGCTAAGCTGTGTGGTGTTTCAAAGCGCACAGTTTCACGTGTGATCAACCGCTCTCCCGCTGTGGGTGAAGCGACGCGAGAGCGAGTGCTTAAAATTATCAGCGAAGTTGGTTTTTCTCCTGACAAACAAGCACGGGGGCTGGCATCAAGTCGTTCTTACTTATTAGGTTTAATTTATGATAACCCCGATGCATTGTATATTGATCAGGTGCAACGAGGTGCATTAAGCGTCTGCTCTGAACTTGGCTATGAATTGGTTGTTCATCCTAGTTACTCTAAAAGTGCTGAATTTATCGACGATTGCCTGTCATTTATCTCTCGCTCTAAGCTTGATGGCGTGATTATTTTACCGCCAGTATCTGAAAACAAAGAGTTGGCTGCAGCAATTCGTGAAGCAGGTTGTCCTTATGTGCGCTTAGCATCGGTAGATTTAGATGATGCTGATAATATTGTGGTCTCAGACGAACGCGCAGCAATGAAAGAAATGGCCAGCTACTTGGTTGAACTTGGTCATAAAGACATTGGTTTTATTTCTGGACCGCAAGTTTATCGTTCTTCAATCGAACGCTTAGCTGGATTTTTAGCTGAACTGCAACAATGTAATGTGCAACTGCCAGGAAATCGTATTATTGAAGGCAAAAATAGTTACGAAAGTGGTATTGAGTGCGCTATGACATTGTTAAGCACTGAACCAAGACCAACGGCCATTGTTGCTAACAACGACGAAATGGCGGCTGGGGTATTACGGGTTGCCAGTAATTTAAATATCAAAGTACCAGAACAGCTATCAGTAGCAGGTTTTGATGATAATATTTTGGCTTCACGGATCATTCCATCGCTAACGACTATTCGAAGACCGGTACAAAATATGGCATGTTTAGCGGTGCAAAAACTCATTAATAAAAGCCAATCGACACAAAGTGAAAAAATTAAATTAGATGACGTAGTCACTCCTTATTTAGTGAAGCGTGAATCTACTAACAGATGCGCTAAATAGTACCGATTACCCCCCCCCATAATAACCTTTTTGTTACAGACATATAAAGCGCCTAACTGACAGTAGGGCGCTTACTTCTATCCGTAATCCAATATACTTTTTTGATTTAATTCATAAGCTAATTAAATTTGAGGAGCACCTTTGATAAAATAGCATCAAATATCGGTGTTAAACCAAACGGCCGATATGCTGCCTAAAGGATAAAATTCATAGCGCTCGTTTTTAATATCTGGAAGATTTTGAGCGCTGCAAGTTCCTCCAAGTTTGATACTAATCGTATTAAGTTACTGACCATTTATAGCGACAGATAAATACAGTGATAACAAGGCAGGAATTTTGATAGGGTGTTCTCGGCAATTACTCCTGCATTGCTCCACCTCCTGCATCCATACTTGAAAAATTACTAACTCAATTTAAAACGTTTACTTTATGCCCTCGCTCTTTACCCGCAGCGCCTATTAATCTCTTTGTGAATTATTCACTTAAAGATTTTATTGCACAAAGAGAAAGGAATGATATAGATAAAAAAAATACCCTTGCTGTGCGGGCAAGGGTATTGGTAACTATCAAATTGTGTGAAAGCAGCGCTTGGCTGCTCTCATTACAACTATTGGATGGTTATTTCATCCAATGTGATAGTTGCTTCACTTTCCGTTCTGAGAGTGATGAATGAGGTTGCTGTGGCTACCAACCCATCGACGGTGTACGTTTGACCAGGGACGAGCTCTTCAAGTTTTACTGAATAAAACTTTGAAGAGCCGCCATGGATCGAATTAGCGCTACCTGAGGTATTGTTATCTACATATATTTGGAAGCTTTTTGCGGTGTTACCTGCTACAGCCGCGACTTTAAAGCTCACTTGATAGTTGTTACTTAAATCAAGTAGACCCGTTGTGCTTGCATCCGCTGAGGTGGTATTCACCGCAGGGGTGGTATTGGCAATGCTAATACGTGCACCTGTCATGGTTAGTTGCCCAGCGGATACATCGATTGTGCCAGTGACACGATGAAACAGCGGGGTCCCCGTACCCGCTAAACCTGATAGGTCGCGGTAGCTATTACTAAAAAATTCGTCAGCATTTGCTGCGGCAAAATTTTCAGTAAATGGTAAACCAAGCGGCTGTTGCACAGGTGGCTCACTTGGCGCTGCAATGTCTGGGATGTCTAAATCGCTTTGATCTATTTTACCAATACCGGCATGGGCAATAACATGCGCTTTAACGTCCATTACTGGAGTTAACTTATACTCGTAAGGTGCTTGGTATGAGCTGGTGGGTGTCATACCTGTAGCAGTAACCTCTGCTGCCACATCGCCGTCAGCCACATCACCCCAAGTAACGCCTTCACCTAGGTAGTTACCAGAGGTATTCCAATAACCAATTACTTTTGAGTAAAAAGAGACCACAGGATTTTTAGTATGCTCAAAGTAGTTATTCTCAATATGTAGCTCTGCGCCCATTCGTGAGTTAATCGCGCTAGAGGTGATATTGTTATAATAGTTGTTGAATATATGGCCTAGACCAAATCTAAACAACGGAACACGCGATATGATGTTTTCAAAGCGGTTATGGTGAAAGGTAATATGACGATTCTTATTGCTGCTCGAGTCATCATCACTGTGACCATGGAGTGACGTTTTCCAGCTATCGTGAATATAGTTATATGAAATGGTAATGTTTTCAGCACCCGATTTAGAATCGATTAAACCATCATAATAATCTTGATCAACATTTAACGATGAATAGAGTTCGTTATGATCAATCCAGATATTCGCGGTAGGTTTATTTTCATCACCTTCAATCGAAATACCATCTTTACCGCCGGTAAGTACTTCATGGATTTTTAAGTTTTGGATAATGATGTTATTAGCACGACGAATAGCAATGCCGATACCACTTAGCTCACCACGATCTGCCACACCAATGATTGAGATATTATCCATATCTTTAATTTCGATAGAAGAATTATCGCCGCCACTGTTTGCATCAGTAATGACACCGTCGACATAAATAGTCACTGGAACACCTGATGATTTTGCTTGTGCTAAAGCCGATTTAAGCGCTGTGCCATTATCAACGGTCACGACTGTTCCACCTTCGCCACCGGTTAGGTTAAAATTATAACCAGCAAAACCCAGACTATTATTCACCGGTGTAATTGCAATTGGCTCATCTGGCAAGATTGGGATTGCTAGTGGTTCAGGTGTCCAACCTTGGCCATCATTAAAGCTTGCAAAAATAGCATTACGCTCAAGTAAGTTAACCACGTCGCTGTCTTGCATAATGTAACCGCCAACACGGGCACTTAAATCAAGGGCATTACCTGCTAAATCCATGCTGCCATACTCGCGCCAGCCACTGGTAGCCGTTGCAATTTCTGGATTTGGTGCAGGTTGACTGTTAACACCTTGCACAGCCCAACCTGAGGTTGCAATGTGGGTATCAAACTTATTATTGATAAGCGTTATGTTATCGAAATATGTGTCACTGCCACCACTGCGTGCAATATAGGTTGAATTATCTAATACATCATTGCCAATTGGTCCTGGGCCATGAGTAAAACTACTGTTTAAAAAGATAAAGCCAGGATCTGTTTGCACAGGTACGCGTGCTTGTAATACATAGCCTCCAGAGGTGTCTTTCGTTGGGTCATTGTCTTTAGAGTCACCAATGGTGCGAATTTCACTGCTTTCAAATAATGCGGTAACTGGGTAGCCCCAAATAAAGTCAACATTACCAGCAACTAAGCTGTTGTAGAACCAGCTATAACCTTTCAGTAATAGGGTATCTTGTTCGCTAATAAAGCTGGCATTATTAGCCACTAAACGACCATTACTATTAAAGTAAATTGTTTCAGCTTGGTTTGAATCAACCTTGTTACGCAAATGCGTGTTTTTCAATGTTAGGTTGTTGATCACTAACATATCCGCACCTTCAACTAAGAATACACCACGACCGCCACCCGGTGTGCCAGAACCTACAGGCGCACTGCCACCTGAGCCACCATTGAGTGTTTCGAAGTTTTCGTACTGGATAATAGTATTGTCTTGGCTTTGCCCTTGTATAGTTACGTTATTTTTATTACGTAAGAATAGCAGTTCATTATATACGCCATCTTTGACTGAAATGGTGGTTTGCTCATCTTTAGCAAGATTTGCCATTGCAAAGTTAAGTGCACCTTGCACGGTTCTAAAGTCAGCTACACCGTCATCATCAACCAATAGTTGATTGCTTGCCGGCGTTGTCACTTTAGTGGTGAACGTCCATTGGCTATTATCACCGAGGCCAATAAAATCAGTACCGTTGAGTTGTGCGCCTAATACCACATCATCACCAATGACAACACGATAAGTATGGCCATATTCAAGCACATTATTATGCGGTTTAATGGTTAAGGTATTGCCTTCAATTGTGAGCGGGTAGTAGTACACAGAGCGGACTTTATCCTGGCCGGTGTAGCCTATCACATCGACATTTTTACCCACTTTGAGGGTATCAACTAGGGTGTTGTCGTTTTGCTTATAAATACGAACTTCACCTAAACTACCAAAGGTAGGGGCGTTATCAAAAGTAAGCGATAATTGGGTATCAACAAATTGGTTATCGCTAGCAATCGCTGGCATTACTTTAGCTGTTAAATCACCATAGTCAGCAGTTGGCATAACAAAGCCTTCTGCAACAGAGACTTTAATAGTCCGGGTAATACTTGGGTCTGAATCCGATACAAATGTGATCGTTGCATCGCCTGCAGCAATCGGTGTAAGGGTGATCGTATTTGCATCGATTGTAACGCTCACCACTGCTTCATTGCTTGAAGTGACCGTGTAGGTGTCGGCTGTGATACCGTCGTTTTTAATCGCTGTAACGTTGATCAACAATGGATCCATACTGGTACTTGTGTCCCAATTAGGCTCTTTGTAATCAAGGGTTAACTGAATTGGCTTGATGCTAGGGTCGCCCACTTTTACATCATCAATTTCAAACGAACGATTATTCGTAAACACACCAATTAAGCCACGCGCTGTATAGCTGGTATCAGTCGCAGAGCCCATTTTCTCACCATCTAAGTATACGGTAAGTTGATCATCAATCATCTCAAATCGAGTGGTGTACCAAACGCCGTCTTCTGTAGCGCCTTTTTCACCGAGTAAGATTGGTGATTTTGTTTGCACTGGACGCGCAATCGACCCTTCGCTACTAACGGCAACTTCCACTTGCGTACTGCTTGATGAGTTTTGCACATTTAAGCCACCGGCGTACCAATTACCGGCATTTAAATAGCGTGCCATCAAAAAGATCTGCTTATTGGCCGTGGTAGAGTTCTGACGTGGGCGAATTTTCGCTTCAACAAAGTAGTTACCTGTCGAAGGCACGTTTGCCATAGCTTCTTCAGTGGCTAAAATTAGCTCGCCCCCAGCTCCGCCTGCGGTGTATCGCATCATGTTATTACCCATGATATCAAGTACATCAAACTCACCCATTGGGGCTTCAGTGTTATCTGGCTTGGCTAAAATTTGCCAATTATTTAAATCACCATTGGCAAAATCATCACAAAAATACAGTTCAGGTGCATCCGTGCAGCTAAATACAGATGGATCTTTAACATACTCAACTCTGAGGTTATTGATAACCACAGTGCCGCCTGTTTCGGTACGTAACTGTAAAAATGAGTTTTTAGTCGCAAGCTTTCCGGGTACTGTTAAAGTTTGACCAGCAGTAAGCGAGTTGATCAATTCATTATAAAAACGTGAGTCATTACCATGGATTGATTTAGAACTGCTTGATGAGTTGTTATCCACATAAATTTGGAATTTATTATCACCTTCAGGGTCACTTATACTGACAATATCCATCACCACTTGATAAGGACGAGACAAATCCAGCGCTCCACTGGTGGTGGTATCCGTTGCTGCTGTTTCAATACCTGGGGTGGTGTTACCTAATGTGAAACGACCTCCATTGAGTTCTAATCCAGTATCAATCACAGTGACTGAGCCGCCTGTTTTGCTAAACATGGGGATTTCATCGCCGTTTGCATCAATAATTTTTTGATGATCAACAGAGAAAATATCCGCAGTAAGTGCGGTAAAGTCAGTGGTAATTGGTAATTCTACTGTTGGGATCTCACCTTGAACAGGTGGTTCAACAGGTGGCTCAACTGGCGGTTCAACATCTGGCACATCTGTAGCAACTGTTTCAATGGTTAAGTTATCAATGACAATCATTGCCGCTGAATCAGTGCGTATTTGGAAATATGAATTTTTAATCTCAGGATTTAAAATACCACGGGCATCGATATTAGTTAGATCTGGGCCGGTATTTACATCTTCACCTGGAATGTAAGTATAAGAGAACTTTTTACCTGCAGGGGTGTTGGTTTCGTTTATATCTTTACCATAAAACTTTGAAGCACCACCATGCACTGAATTACTTTGACTGGCAGTATTATTATCAACATACAGCGATAATCCACCGGCACTATTATGAGAAATAACATCAAAGCTAATGGTAAACCCTTCGCTTAAATTATAAATCCCCACACCTGAGCTATCAGTCGCTGTTGATTCTTTGCCGGGCAGAGTATTACCGATGGTAATACGGTCGCCTTCAAGAATTAGTTGGCCTGCTACATCGTCAATTTTTGCACTACCGCCACTTTTAAAATATAACGGGCCGCTGCCTTGCTCATCCGATAAGCTTTTATAGCTCGATGAGAAAAATGTTTCAGTGTCAGTATCAAACTCTTCAATTAAGGCTAAACCAGCTTGCTGTGCTAAATCATTGAGTTTAACTAACTCTTCTTGAGCTTGTTGTTCGGAGAACACTAAAATATTGTTTTTAGCATCATCATTACTATCACAAGTAAGCACCAGTGTTGCCAGTGCGCTTGCATCGCTGGTGGCACAAACACTATAGGTATTATTAACCGTATTATGGGAACGAGAGATTATATACTCAGTGGTAGCAGACTCGCCCTCAACTGAGGTCAGTGCAAGTACACGGTTACCGAATAAAAACGAATAATTGCCTGTTACTGTTTCGCTACCATCCACTACTTGGCTGAATGTGCCACTAAGGTTTGCTTCATCAACGGGTGTTAATATCAACTGTGCAATACTTGCCTCACTGCCTTGTACTAATGGGTTATACAATGTTCCGCTAAAATCGGCAGTATTAAATGCTAAAGGTTGGGTGCTGTTGTATTGCTTAAAAATAAAATCAACAAAGTGCACAATCGCTTGATCAGCTGGAATTAAGGTATTATTAGCTGAGCCTGCATCAGCGAGCCACGCATTAACGTTTGCCTCAAACTCATCGCTACTAAAATAGTCCGTAATCGTTTGTCCTTCGGCTAAAGTCATAACGGCTGCTTGTGCTGCTTGCTCGCTGATGGTGATGCCATTGCTAGGATCACCATCAACATCTAGTGACTGTAATAAACGCAAACTATTAATAACAGCAGGATGAAACACGGTATCTGTCGAAAATAAAGCAAGTGGAGTTAATACATTGGCGGCAGAGACCGTAGGGAAGGTAAGTGCACCAATTGAGAAATCGATAGCTTCACCTCTAAAGTAATCGAATTGTCCATTTGCGTTTGTTACACCATTGCTTATTGATGGGCTGTTGTAGGTTAAACCAGCAACAGGGCTGTCAACAAATACCCCTTGCACTGGTGGTAACGGGGCTTCTTTGACATTGATAGAACTATCTTCACCGCAGCCTGCTAAGATCGCGGTGATCAGCAAACACGATGGTATTTTTATTGTATTATTCATGCATCCCTCCAAGGATGAAAGCGCGTCATTAACGCGTTAATTGTGTGTGAAATTAACGTTTTTCATTATTAGTAGCTGTTAATAAAATTTATAATTCATACCTAACTGGAACGTACGACCATAATCTTCACGTTGATAGAGGATTTCACCACCGGATAAATCATTACCTTTGAAATAACGTAAATCTGCTTCATCGGTTAAGTTAATCGCGTCAAAATACACGCTGAGGCTTTTCGTAAAATCATATTTCACTTTCATATCAAAGGTTAAGATATCGTCTTGGTATATATCAGCCCATGACTTACAGGTATGTGGGTCTGATACAGAAGCTGATACGGGACAAGAGCCAACCTCTTCAAGGATATCTGAGCGGTAATTACTAATTAGGCGTAACGAGAAAGTCTCATCTTCCCAACCAACAGCAATGTTACCGGTGATATCTGCTTGGCCTGGTAGCTGCATTTTGTCTTGACGAATAGTGGCGTCGAGTTCGGCTTCACTTTTTACAAAGGTCATATTACTTTGCCAAAATAAGCCATTTTCGAAGAACTGATTGTAACTAAGCTCAATCCCGTAGACTGTGGCTTTATCACCATTGAGGGTGATATCAACCTGATTTAGAGCAAGATCTTGAGGAATTGCAAAATCAGATACTTGGTTTACAGGTAAAGTAAGCGGGAGCTCATCTATGCTCATTTGAATACCAGTGACATCGACGATGAAGTTATCAATATTTTTGTAAAATACTGCAGCTTCCATAAATAACTCTTTTGATGGATACCAGCCAAACGAAGCATCAAAGTTATCCGAAGTCATTGCCACCAAATTTGGGTTACCTACTTGTAACGCATTGTCAGGCCCTAAAATATAGCCTTGCAAATCAATTGCGCTTTGTCCATCTGGTGAGTTGTAGCATTCATTAGTCGTTGGATCACATAAACTAATATCACTATCAAAACGCGCATAACCACGCGCTTGCTTAAACGAAGGGCGGGTATAACTAGTCCAAAGTGATGTACGAACCAACATTTCAGGATTTGGTTCGTAGCGTATATGCATACTTGGGAAAAATTCACTGTAGGTAATGGATGCCTCAGGTAAAGGTACCGAAATATCTAAGGTGTGATCACCGCCAAAATTCCAATCATCATTTGATAATGACATATAACCGGTTGATGAAAATTCGGTATGTGCATAGCGTACACCGGTAATAACACTGACCTGCTCTGATAGCTGCAGCTCAGTCATAATATAAGCTGCGTAGGTATCTTCGTATAAGGTATAGTCTTCTTTGGTGCTGTCAATTGACACTTCGCCACCGGTGGCACTGTCGCGCGTAATTTTAGTTGAGTCAACTATGTACTCAAGGTCTTCGTTGCTAACAAAAGGATAGGTAAATAAGCCACCCTCAGGAACCGCAAAGTTATAATCAGTAACATTTGAGTTGGCGACTGTAATGCAGGTTTCATCCGTTCCACAATCGAGAGGGTTTATTGCATAGCTCCAGCGATCTTTATCACGAAAGTGTTCGCGTTCGTTATAAGTGCCACCAATTTTAATGAAATTCAGGTACTCAAAATCAAAGTCTTTTTGTAAGTTTAACTTGATACTCGTGACTTCGTCTGTTCGGACACTGTCTTCCATAAATAAGTTGTCGTATTCCATATTTGATAAATCGCTGATATCACCATCGGCTTCACCGGCAAAAACATCATTATCCGGATCTAACGCAAAACCACCTAAGGCAGCTGCTTCTTCAGGAGTAAGCACTTTCGCAACAATATTATTTTTACTACCTTGACCGTAGACAATATTTTCGCGCTCACGAAATTGCACGCGGCGATCACCCACAGATTTATCATCTGTTTTAGAATACGCGTATTCATAATCTACACGTAAAGTATCGGTAATATAGTTTTCACCACCGATGCTGTAATTGGTTGTAGTCGTTTCACCTTCTTGAATGAAAAATTGGTTGTAAATATCGATATCAGACAGTGCAAACTCTTTTGTATCAGCATTTACATAGATAATCTCATCGGCTTGGTCGCCATTATAAAAGTTATAAAACTCTCTTTGTGCAACGTCATTATCGGTGTAATTTGAGTAGTTACCACGAATGTAATAAAAACTGTCTGCGGTTGGCTTAAACTCAACATTAAGTGTTGCAGTGGTACGTTCTCTGTCGGCTATTTCACGGCGATTTTCAAGTTGCGCGGGGATCAAAATTTCTGGGGCGACACTGAGTTCTTCTTCGCTTAGACCAATTCCCCCTTGTAAAAAGTTTAATTCGCGGGTGCTATGATGGCGTACTTCATCTACTTGGGTTTTTCTATCTTCATAGGATAGAGCAAAGCCAACCCCTATTTTTTCGTCTAAGAATAGCTGTGTGCCATCAAGGCTAAACTTCGGCGAGTGTTCTTCTCTGATTTCACTGTATGAATCTTGCAGCTTCATTTTTAGGGTGTTTTTACCACGGTCATATGCTGAGATAGCTTTGACGTTTACTGCGCCACCTATCGAATTTAGATTCATATCAGGGGTAAGGGTTTTAAATACTTCAATGGCTCCTAATGAATCACTAGTGATACCATCAAGGCCAATTTTACGTTCATCACCCGCACCAGATAGTTCTGCACCATTCATGCTCACCGATACGAATTTAGGACCTAACCCCCGTACTGCAATGTATTTTCCTTCACCTTCACTGCGCTCTAAAGTGACACCAGGAATACGGCGTAATGACTCTGCGACATTTTGATCAACAAAGTTTCCCATGTCATCCGTGGCAATCACTGAGCTAAACGCTTTAGCATCGCGCTCCATGGCACGTGCTTTTAAATCTGCTTGATAAACGCCTGTTACAGCAATGATTTCAATATCATCTTCAGCTTCTACGGTTTTTTTAGCTGCTGTTTTCTCGGCGCTTGTTGTTGGTTTGTCATTCTCTACCTTTGGCTGTGCAGGATCAGTTGTTTGCGCATAAAGTGGCATAGCTACCATTAATGCTGCTGCGATCGTGCTTAATCTCATGCTCTTCATTTTTATTCCTTTTTCAGGCTTATAATTGTGTGTGCAAGATATGCGATTCCCGTTGATTCAAATCCCAACTTGCCACCGGTGGCAAAATGGAATAACATGAAGTTAACACTGTATTAATGAAACTGTCAATTTACATATTGACAATTTTTTATTTTAACCAGCATTAAAAACGAAATAGCCAAGGAACATTATGCAAGTTCTGAAGAATAATAATTTAAACTATCTCAATATCGTAATACTAAGCATCATTACTGTGTTGACGGTTTTTGTTTCGACTAATTTATACGCTGCACAAGTCAATACAACATTGGCTTTTCCAACGGCAAAAGGATTTGGTAAATACGCAACAGGGGGAGTTAATGGCACGCTTTATAGAGTGACTACATTGGAAGATAATTTAGATAAGCCGCAACCAGGCAGCCTTCGCTATGCAATTGTGCAAAAACATCCTCGCACTGTCGTATTTGCGGTATCAGGTGTGATCAAATTGGCAGGGGAACTTAAAATCTCACATGGTAATATCACCATCGCGGGGCAAAGTTCGCCAGGTGGGATTGCCATTGTTGGTGCTCCTGTGACGGTCTCATCCGCAGATAATGTGATTATCCGCTATATGCGCTTTCGCTTAGGTACATTTGGCTATGCTGATGATTCATTAACGGTGCGTAACAGTGAGAATGTCATTATTGATCATTGTTCATTGAGTTGGTCAGTGGATGAAACTGCGAGTTTCTATAATAACCGTAACTTTACATTACAAAATTCCATTATTTCACATAGTTTAAGCCATTCAATTCACCCTAAAGGCGATCATGGCTATGGTGGCATTTGGGGCGGGGCAAATGCGAGCTTTATTAATAATATAATTGCCAATCATGCCAGTAGAACGCCTAGGCTCAATGGTCATAGACTTAAATCACCGTATGCACAAGATGAAGAGTTTGTTGAGCTTATCAATAATATTATTTTTAACTGGGGACATAATAATGTTTATGGATCAGAAAATGGTCGTTTTAACTTGATCAACAATTATTATAAACCAGGTAAAGCAAGTAAGATCATGCAGTTTGCTGATATTTGGTATTCCCCAGAGATCAAAGAAAATCAGGCATATATTATGGGAAATGTACTTGAGAATAACCCACAACTGACTGAGCATAATTATTTAGGTGTAAATTATCGCAAAGCAGTCAAAGCAAAACGCACTATCAGTGATGAAAATAGCCAGTGGTTAAGTGATAAACCAATCATTACATCACCCATGCAAACAACCATGGTTTATGTTAGTGCAAAGCAAGCATTTAGTGATGCCATTAAAGGGCAACATATAGGAGCAAGTCGTAATGCACATGGCTATTTCCATGACAGTATTGATACGCTTGTTTATCAACAGCTCGCTGATAGTGTCGCGATAAAGAAAAATGGTTTGATTGATCATGAGTTTGAGCTAATTGGTAATTGGGATGCATATAAACAGGAATTTACAGGGGTTCCTGCAATCGTTGATGCTAATGAAGATGGTGTTGCGGATGATTGGTTCAAACAGCATCAGCTGCAATTAAAAAATGCAACTACAGCGCAGGTTTTGCAGCAGTACTTAAATTCGCTTAGCGACTAACAAAGAAAGCCTTGATGACTTAAAATAACCATTAACTCATCAAGGCTTTAATTTTAACAACAATAATGATCAACGAGTTTTAGCAAATTGTGCTGTTAAAAAGTCATCAATAACACTGGTCGTAGGCGTTAACCACGGCTGGAATAACCAAAATGAATGCGGCGCATCATCAAACTGGTAAACTTCACTGGGTATATGCAACTGTTGCAACTTTTGTATTGCGCTGTCTCTACCTGCACGAAAGCGTGGCACTGAGCTATTAATGAAAAGTGTTGCAGGCGCGTTTTTATCAATATAGAAAATAGGCGATGCGTCGTGCCAACGCTGTGGGATAGTTTCATACCTACCCCCAAACCACTTGCTGGCTGAAGTGACGGATTTGGCTGAGTTGTTTTCAAAAGGTAGTGCTTCTGGAGACGTGAAATCACTTAAGCCATCTATATTGATCAGCGCTTGGACATTAAATCGCTTCGAGTTAGTGTCGCTGCTATCAACAATTCCGCCGCTGTAGGCTAATAGCGCGGCTAATTGGCCACCTGCAGAGCCGCCCGATAAAGCAATCTTAGTGCTGTCTATATTATACTGAGCAGCATTATTATTGAGCCAATGAAACGCACTAACTAAATCCTCAACTGCTGCAGGATAAGGCGCTTCGTCGCTGAGGCGGTAACTGGGTGTTGTAACAACATAACCACGTTCTACCAGCGCAATTGCAAGTGCTGTCATTAATGCGGGGGTACCTGATTGCCAGCCACCACCGTGGATCAACATAATCAAAGGCGCCGTTTGTGTTTGCTGTGTTTGCTGATAAATATCTAAAGTCTGTGCACTGGTTTTAGTTTGTTTGTAAACCAGTGCTTTATGAGCGATTACAGAGTCAGGAAGTGTCGTTGCGGGCACCTGCATGTGTGGATAGTGTTTGATTAGTTTTTTATAAGTATTTTCAACGGTGTAATCAGCTGCTATGCATGGCTGAACACAGAGCAATAATACGGCAAAAAAGTTCAACGTTTGATGTTTTAGCATATTCATTTAATCCAAAGTGTCGTAACGGGCATAGTCAAAATCGGCATAGTTGCTAGCACCAGGAGTTTGCGACAGGCTAAATAAGCCTAACTTAGCACCTACCCAGCGGCCTTTTTTAGCTTGGAAGTGTTCACCAATAATTTTAAACTCAGCGCTCGCAGCGGTTCTATAACTAAAAATGGCTGTGGCGCCTGGTTGTAGAACGACTTTTAGTTCAAGATAGGGTTGTGTCAGTGGTTGTTGCTCTACGATACTTTCTGTACAGCCTTTTCTCGCATTAAAACAGTGCACATAGACTAGCTGTTGTTCGCCAGTAGAAGATGTTTTGATACCCATCCATGCATAGTCTTCACCAAATAGAATAACTCCTGAGGAACTAGCAAAGGTTGTTTCGTTGACCTGCAATGTGGTTGTAAAAGCAAACTGTTCTGCAGGGATCTTTTGCAGTAACAAAGAAGGCGTTGACCATAAATTAGTGTTGTTCTGGGTTGTAAATGGCTGCGAGTATAAGCGTAAAAAGCCGGGGCTGTCTGTCAATGAATACCAGCTGTTACTTGGATTTGCATTCCATTGCCATAATAAACTTAGCTTAGCGCTGTTGAATTCATCATTGTTCACTATGCTGGTGGGTTGTGGGCTAATTTTGCTTCGAGGCTTGGTGTGCTGTAAAACCGGCTGCCCAGTTCCATTAGCATTTTTATCTATACCAATGATTGGCCAATCATTGTCCCAGTGCATAGGTTGTAAATGGGTGATACGGCCATACGCTTGTTTGCTTTGAAAGTGAATAAACCAGTCTTCATTAAATTGGGTGTGAACCCACGCACCTTGATGAGGACCGTTGATCACTGAATTACCTTGTGCCATAACAACCTTGGCTTCGTAGGGACCGGTAATTTCTTTTGCTCTAAATACCGATTGCCAACCTAAATCTACCCCACCAGCAGGCGCAAAAATATAGTAGAAGCCGTTACGTTTATAAAATTTAGGACCTTCAATGGTGCGATATCCAGGGTGATTTTTACCATCGACAATATGTGTAAATTTATCACTTACCCAACTTGCGTCATCTTTCATTTCACGCAGCGTCAGTACATTATTAAAGCCAGCACGACTTTTTGCCCATGCATGTATTAAGTAGGTTTTACCATTGTCATCCCATAATGGTGCAGGGTCGATCAATCCTTTACCCGCTAAAATAAGCTGTGGGGTTGACCAAGCTCCAGCAGGATCATCTGTTGTAGTTACATAAATACCAAAATCAGGATCAGGATAAAAAATCCAAAATTTATTATCATGAAAACGGATTGTTGGCGCCCATACGCCGTTGCCATGTTGTACTTTTGCAAAGTGGGCTTGTGGCAGCTGTATTGGCAGTGCATAATTAATTAACTGCCAGTTGACTAAATCGGTAGAGTGTAAAATAGGCAAGCTAGGTGCAGAGTTGAAGCTAGATGCTGTCATGTAATAATCACCATTAACGGCAACTACATCCGGGTCGGAATAATCGGCATGCAGGATTGGGTTTTTATATTCGCCATTACCTAGATCTGCTTGCCACGGACTTTGAGAGTGTGTTGGCGATAGTAATTGCGACTCTTTTGCATAACACGGGTTGCTACTTAAGCAGACAACCAACAGCGCTAAAAAGAAATTGTATTTGTTGTTTAGCATCGGTTATTTCTCCACTTCTAAACTGGCAAGAATAAAAGGCCCAACTGCTTTAGGATCATTCGCACGTACATTTTCACTGATGTAATAAGCAAAGCTGCCATCTCTATATGGTTTTCCGCCAAGCCCAGCCACTTCACATACTTGTTGTATTGATAAGGTGTTATCTGCCTCACGTTTAATAAAGTTGCTAACTACAGCATTAAAGGTGGTTTTTGCAATTGCTTGGTAGCTATCAGGCAAGTAACCTTGATTAGCACCTCTTGCAATTGCATAGCTGAGCATCGCGCTGCCAGAGGATTCTAAATAATTACCGCGTAATTCACCTTTATCTGTAACTTGATACCATACAGCGGAGTCAGAACGCAGCTTTAACATGTTATCTATCAATGTTTTAAAGCGCTGCGTCAGCCAGATTCTTTTTGGATAATCCTTCGGTAGTTGATCTAATACATCAACCATTGCCATGGCGTACCAACCGATAGAGCGCGACCAATGATTAGGTGATTGTCCGGTTTTTTTATCTGCCCATCGCTGTTGTTTAGATTCATCCCAGCCATGCACAGGTAGCGCGGTGTCACCGCGATAAGTATGTTGTTCAATCAATTCAAACTGTTTTATAACATCATCATACTGATCTACTGTTCCAAAGCGGCGGATATATTCGGCATAAAAGGGCGCTGCCATATATAAACCATCAAGCCACATTTGCGAGGTATAGCGTTTTTTATGCCAAAAGCCACCATCAATTGTGCGAGGTTGTAATTTGAACTGTGCATATAAAGTATCGAGGGCAAGACGATATTTACGATCTTTTGTTTCATCAAACATAAAAAACAGTAACTTGCCGGCATTGAGCATGTCGAGATTATATTTGCTCATTACGTAGGTTTTAATACTGCCATCTTCCATTACTAACGCGTCTACATATTCTTTAATGTAATTGAAATAGCGTTGTTCTGGTTGATGCTGATAGAGCTTGGCAAATGACAGTAACACTAAGCCATGGGTGTAATCCCAGCGCGGTTCAGTGCGCCAATCAATGGTGTAGGCCTGTGGATTACGGATCATCTCAGAGTTAGCCATTTGCACGGCATAGCTCAGTGAGTTGTTATTATTTTGCGCAGACACATTCATTATTGAGCAGAATAAGCAGCAGAGAAAAAATGAAAAAATATTTTTATTTACGCTGTTTTTATTGATTTTGATTATACGCATCATAAATCCTTATGAGCTTAGTGTGCTGATGTTGTTGAAGGGAAGTGAGTTTTGGCCGGTAAGCAAAATGCGATGGACTTTGCTTTCCGGCTGAATAATCTATGGCTGTTTAGTTGTTACCAGCTAGAAGCTTTGCTACTTCAAGGCTTGCTAGAATGAAGGGACCATTTCCTTTAGGATCATTTTTGCTGACCGGCTCGCTCATATAATAGTGATAACTACCATCACGACCAAAGCCAAGGCCTGCAACATAGCATTGGTTTGTCATACTTACCGTGCCATCGCTATGTACTAATGTAAATTGGTTAAGTAAACCTTGATACGCTGCAAGGGCAGTGTCTTGATAATCAGCATCGATATAGCCATTATTAAGTGCTTTGGCATAAAAGTAAGCAAACATGGCTGTTGCAGTTGATTCTTGGTAGTTACCTAAAGCCGTTGGTTTGTCTAAAACTTGCCACCATGTGCCGGTATCAGTATCTTGAACTTTGGCAATATCCGTGGCCAACTCTTTTACCATGGCGAGTAAGGTATCGCGTTGCTCTGTGTTTTTTGCTGGGATGTAATCGAGTACATCAACCACTGCCATAGCGAGCCACCCCATACCACGGCCCCAAAATTCTGCAGAAACACCCGTTTGTTTATTTGCCCATGCTTGCTGTTTAGATTCATCCCAACCGTGATAGTACAACCCTGTTTTTGGATCGCGTAGTGCTTCACGAGTGAGCTTAAATTCGTTTACAACCTCGGCGAAGGTTTCTTGTTGCTGATGGCCCGTTTCAAATAAGCTACCGTACTGGGCTAAAAACGGCATACCCATATAAACGCCATCTAGCCACACTTGATGTTGATATTTGTTTTTGTGCCAAAATGCGCCTTGTGATGTACGTGGCTGTAACTGTAATTGTGCACGTAAAGCTTTTGCGGCAGATAAATATTGTTGCTGCTGGGTATCTTGGTATAGCTGGATAAGATTACGCCCAGGCGGAATGTTATCAATGTTAAAATTGCTTTGTTTATAGGCGGTGATTTTGCCTTGTTGATCAATAAAGCTACCAGTAACTTGGGCAATCACATTCTTATAAGTTTGCTCATCAGTTGCCATCCCTAATTGGTAGTAAGCATATGGCTGTAAGCCGATAATGTCGTATTCAAACTTTGGGCTGCGCTTACGGTTCACATCCCAGCCATTGGCATGATAGCCTAGTGCTTTTCTTTTCAGCTCTGAATCGGCAAGGGCGCGGGCCCATTCAAGGGCTATTTTATCATTAAGCGGTTGCGTCGTTTTTTTTGCTGTAACTGTGGTATGCAAAGTAATGCGTGGTTTAATTGTCAATCTTTCAGCTTGTTGATCAAGGTACTCAATAAAGCTTTCTTTATCGTTGATACCACTTTCAGGTTGCCAAACAGAGGCAAAATAGTAATCAGCATGCAGTGTATTTTGCCCTTTAGGTTTAAGCACTGCAAGGTAGTTATTTTTGTCTTGGCGTACATCAATAACATCACCTTTTTTAAAAAATACCGCCATACCTAAAGCTGATTTATCTAAACTCTGATTGCCCCAACTGGCAATATAGCTATAGCCATAATTACTCATTGCATCCAGATCACCTTGAATAAACTCAGTATCTGGGTGTTTGACCACACCGGCCACTAAATTAGGCAAATCTTTATCAGTGTTCAGTTCTACATGTGCCAAACGTGAGCCGCCGTGCATACTAATATTGGCTATTAAATCTTGCTGTTGATAGCTATTTTGCCAGCCTTGATACTCAATTTGTATACTGGCGCGTAAATAGCCATTTTCAATAATCCGTGCTGTACGTTTGCTAACATCAGATACATGTTCCAGCTCATCATTACTACCCATCAAACCAAATCCGCCAGCACCTAAAGACTTACCCACTTTAAGGATATCCATGCCCCAGTCTTGTTTGTCATGATACGAAGAATAACCATCAAGGCCGACAGTATGTAGCACAGGTTGTGTTGTTAATTTGCCGAAAATATCAAAACCATTACGCCAATCTAGATAAAAACGGTAACCGACTTTATCCGACTCAATACCTGGGCCTTCATAACGGATCCAATTTGAATGATCGGTGTAATAATCTGGTGGTGTTAACTCATCAACATTTTTAAATTCACCGCCTACATACTCTTTTTTACCTGTGCCAACTTGGTGTTTTGGCGGACGAGAATGGGGCTGCCATTGACCACCTTGTTTATGGGCAAGATCAGCTTGAACACGTTTTGTTTGTGCTGTGATTGATGGGCTACTTTGCTGTGTAATGGTGACTTCAATCGGTTTATCATTTAAATCGACAATAAAATACACACCATCAAGTTCACCGTCTGAATCAATATCTACTGCTTGGCTTGGTAATACTTGCTGCGCTGTTTTTACAGTTAAAGCAGCAGTTTGGCTAAGACCTAAATCGTAATAGCTAAGATAGATAGGCTCGTCAGGGCGTTTAAACGAAGATGGATTAACAATGTCCACTTTAGCAACTAATGCGCTTCCAAGGGAGTTAGTTTCGCTCGCTTGCAGTGGTGTTTTAAGATCTGCATGTTCTTGGCATGCAATCAATAATAGGCTAGAGCTTAGAGCTGTTCCCATCAAAATGCGCTTTGATAACAGTGATGTTTTTAAAGTCATTGTGTGTCCTCAATGGTTGAGCCACTTAAATTAAGTGGCTCTATTATCGTTATTTATCGAGATTGTATGCTTTTTTCACTAGCCCATAGGTTAGTTGATAAGCCAGAGTCTGGGCAGTACTTTCGCTAATTTGATGATTTGCTACAAGCTCTGCTAAATAGCGACAATCAACGCGGCGTGCAACATCATGACGAGCTGGAATTGATAAAAATGCGCGGGTGTCATCATTAAAGCCAACCGTGTTATAAAAACCAGCTGTTTCAGTTGTTTGCTGTCTAAAACGAAGCATACCGGCGGGGCTGTCATGGAACCACCAAGCAGGACCTAACTTGAGGCTAGGGTAGTGACCCGCTAGTGGCGCAAGTTCTCGACTATAGGTCGTTTCATCTAATGTGAATAGGATGATTTTAAGATCCGGGTGATTTCCGTATTTACTCAATAGTGGTTTGAGTGCATTAACGTATTCAGTTTGGCTTGGAATATCACAGCCTTTATCACGGCCAAATTGATCAAATACCGCTTGGTTATGATTACGATGCGCGCCAGGGTGAATTTGCATCACTAAACCATCTTTAATGCTCATACCGGCAAGCTCAGTGAGCATTTGGCCACGGAATAATTCTTGCTCTTGCTCTGTTGAATGGCCTGTTCGACATTTTTCAAATAATGCTTCACATTCTGCGGTAGGTAAGTCAGCAGTTAATGCAGTAGGGTGGCCATGATCGGTTGCTGTTGCACGTCCTTCAATACGAAAGTAATCACGACGTATTTGAATTGCCGCTAAATAACCTTGCCAAGTCGTTGTATCTTGGTCGGTTATCTCACCAAGTTTAATTACGTTGTCGATAAAATCTTCACGGCTAGCATCAACCACATCATCAGGTCTAAAGGTGGTGATCACACGTTTTGCTATTGCAGAGCCTGCAATTGCGCGGTGGTGCGGGAGCTGATCAAGTGCACCTTCTGTTGTGGCAATTAGTTCAATATTAAAGCGGTCCATCAGTGCATGAGGCTTGAACTCGGGTGTTGCTAACGCAGCTGTAATTTTTTGATAATAGTGCTGACCATTTTCAGAGCAAAGTTTTTCTGTAAAACCAAACACATCACTAAATACCGCATCTAACCAATAGCCACTTGGCGTTCCGGCATACAGGTGATAGTTATCAGCAAAGATTTGCCATACTTTTTCAGGATCAGCTGCTTTTGAACGAGCCATATCGCCTTGCAGCCCATGCTCAGGTACTCCTAAATCAGTCATTGGGATCCCTTGACTATAGAGCATTCTAAATACGTAGTGATCGGGTTTTATAAATAGCTCAGTAGCATTGCCAAAGTTTTCATTTTCATTAAACCAACGAGGATCAGTGTGACCGTGCGGACTAATAATCGGTAAGTCTTTAATTGATTCATATAACTTTCTAGCGATAGCAACGACGCTAGGATCGCTTGAAAATAAACGATCTGGGTGCAATTCTAAAGGTTCGATATTGCTCGGCATTGAAGATTCCTTAACTGTTCTGCTTGCTTGTTGCCACCGGTGGCATGCAAAGATAAATTACACTGACAACGTATGGCAGTCAATATGTTAATTAGTTGTTGTTTAGTACCTGAAGGCAGGCTTGCGTGATTTTTTCATAGTCTTTACTTTGTACCCATTGTGATTGTGCAATCCAAGTACCCCCCACAGCCATCACATTATTAAGTGCTAAATAGTCTTTAAAGTTTTGTTCATTAATGCCACCTGTTGGGCAAAAGCGAATATCAGCAAATACGCTGCTGACTGCTTTTAAAAACTGCTCGCCACCACACAAAGAGGCAGGAAATAATTTTTGCTCAGTAAAGCCATATTCTTTAGCAAGTAAAATATCGGCGGTGTTTGAAACACCCGGCACAACGGGCACAGAAGATTGACTAAGGGCATCTAATAATCGTGGTGATACCGCAGGAGTAACAATAAAATCACTGCCGACGGCAAGACTTTTTGCAAGTAATGCTTGATCGGTAATCGTGCCGGCACCAACGCATAAATCGGGCAACGCTTTTTTAATCGCGATTAATGCGTCAAGGGAAGCTGGCGTGCGCAGCACAACTTCAACTAAATGAATGCCAGCCTTGTACATGGCAGTGGCAATAGCCACACCTTCTTCACTACTGTTTGCTTGGATGATAGGCAATATAGGTTGGTTGCCTAATAATGTTGAAAACACGGTCATACAATTTTCCTATTAATACTTATTATTTTTGTAATTGAGCCATAGTTAACGGCTGTTTGTTTAAAGTGACATTGGTTAAGCTCATGTTATTCACATTAGCAACAATAGAATCATCACCCACTTGGTCAAAATGACAGTCGATAAAATGGATATCGTTCATTGGTGCGCGTGCAAAGCCATTGAGGTAAAAAGCCTTACTCAACACATTTTTACAATGTAGGTTTTCAATTTGAATATCACGAACTGTTGGGTCGAACTGTCCCGCATCGCCTTCTTCATAAAAAAAGTTGATCACAACAGCATTTTTAACCGTGCCAACTTCGATGTTACGTATGCGAATATGCTCGATCAAACCGCCACGTACTGAGTTAGTTTTGATACGAATAGCGCGCTCTAGGTGGGGGCTGTCCATGGTGCAGTTTTGCACAAAGACATTATTTACACCGCCAGATATCTCACTGCCGATCACAACACCACCATGGCCTTCTTTCATATGGCAGTTTTCAATAACAATGTTTTGCGATGCTACCCCAACACGGCGACCATCAGCATTTCGGCCCGATTTGATCGCGATACAATCATCACCGGTATCAAAGACACAGTTTTTAATGTGCACGTGGTCGCAACTTTCTGGATCACAGCCGTCTGAATTAGGACCATGGCTTGAAAAATTCACGTTATCAACCGTAACACTTTGGCATAAAACCGGGTTCACTAACCAAAAAGGTGAGTTTTTAATTGTTACGCCTTCGATTAAAATATTTTTACATTTATACGGTTGAATAAAAGGAGGGCGTAAATAGGCACCAGTACTGTATATACGTTGGCTGACAGGCACACCGGCTTCGGCATCAACCATCAACTGATCACGTGCTTCACGCTGGTGCAATACTTTACCTTGGCTATCTTTAATTAAATCCCAATGGCCTTCCTTGTGTGGTCCCTTCCAAGGCCACCAGGTTTGGTTATCGCCATTTCCTTGCAGTGTTCCTTTACCTGTGATGGCAATGTTTTCTTGTTCATAAGCATAAATCAGTGGTGAGTAGCCCATCATTTCTAAGCCTTCCCAGCGAGTAAATACCTCTGGTAAGTAATGATTAGGATCAGTGCTGAAACTTAATATTGCCTTATCAGCCAAGTGTAAATTTACGTTAGAAAGTAAATGAATGGCACCGGTCAAGTAGGTGCCATTTGGAATGTAGACCTGACCACCTCCTTGTGCGTGGCAGGCTTCAATGGCGTTTTTAATGGCCAGTGTGCAATCATGTTGGCCATTTTCTTTTGCACCAAAGTCTTTAATATTAAATTGCTTAGCAGGGAAGGTTGGGACGACAATCTTAGCTTTTATATGTTCAGCCATTTGCCAATCATCTGCGCTAATTGGTGCGTCAAAAACATTGAGCAAAGGGGCTGACTTACAGCCAACTAAGGTTGCAGTTACCAAAGTGCTAGAAGCTAATGCTTTAAGAAAATAGCGTCGTTGATTATTCATTTTTGTATCCTGCTGCTGTAATTGGAATTATTATAATAGGTTAACATTAGCAGTTATTGCCACCGGTGGCAATGGTGTTTTATTATGAACTTTAAAATAGTGTTAAGTTTATTATTTTATAAAAATTTACTTAGCAGAACATAGCAAAACGCGGTGTTACTTTGTGCAGGAAAAAATAAATGACGCTTGTGAAAAGCAAGTAAGCGAATTAAATAAGAGGGTATAGGGTTGATTACTGCAAGCTCATTAACCTCATCGTGAAGTTAATGAGCTTATTATTGAATTAATTTCTATAAAATGCCGTCATAGTGGTCAGTTTTTATTAACTTAATCACCAGAAAGTCCGGATACTTTCACATCGTATACTGCTAGGTATTTACCTGTTGTATCTGCACCAGCCGCATTGTATGGGTAAATCCGTATATACAGTTTGTTTTCAGCAAGTATTTGTATAGTGACATTATATTCAGTGAGTAACATGGTGTCTTTTGAGAACATAATAGGATCCTCATTTAATGATACAGGGTTACTAAAGTCGCTATTAAATGAGTATTGTATATCTGCTTGTACCGTAGAACCCCCGCTGGTAGTCATCCATGCCGAAATAGTATCGATAGAAAATGTTTGGGTCGCGGCAGTTAGTGAAAACTCTAGATATTTACCAGCATTTTTAGAGACTAAATCAGGACCATAAACCCTAAATCTTGCAACTCCTGTGTCTTGTTCGTTAACAGCAAATGTTTTAACTGAGCCTGTATCTAAATTCACAACACTTGCGTCTTGTGCTGTAATTGGACCATCCGTTATTGCTGCTAATGCCCCTCCTTCAGTAAACCAACGGCTATAAGTGGGGAGACCATTACCAACATCAACACCGTTACCTGAAACATTTACCGTGCCTAAATCAATACCACCAGCAAAAAAACTAATACTATCATTGAAAGATTTTTCAGAGTAAGGAGTGAACTGAACATACATTTTTTCAGTGAATGCACCATTTTCATAAGGAACGGTTAATATTGTTGTCCAGTTAGTTGAATCGGGAGCATCACTTAATAAAAATCCATCAGGTGCGGTTGCCACTAAATTACCCGTGTTAGGGCTTAAATCAAATGCTGATAACGTTAAAGTTTTCACATTAGCGACGCCAATATAACGATCGTTCCATTGCAGTGTTTCAGGACTAGAAATAAAAGAAGTCGCTTCAATAATATAATCAGCTAAGACCTCTTGCTGTTGCAAACTTTTCATGGCTTCTTTTGCTATTAAAGTCGCGAAAAGTACTTGAGGGTGAGTGCTGTCTGCTGAAATGTAGAGTGATTCAGTCGCAGCTTGCTCACCGTACTTTTCAACAATTTCCTTTGTTTGCCCGGTTAAATCAACCATAGGAACGTCTAATAATACCGCGACTTCCTTCATCGCCGCAGGGTAGTTACCGCGTGCAAAAAGCTCTCCAGTGTTAACCGTTTCAAGATTATGTAGTCCTGAGTTTCTGATACTTTCGCCGCTAAAATATTTACGCACAATAGGGCTCATTAAAATGGGCACTGCGCCTAAGTCACGTGCTTCTTTTATATATTTTTTCAGGAATTGATAATAAGAGTGTTCGGTATCAAGGCAATCCTCACCATTGCTACTGCCATTACTACAGTATGCATAAGTGCCAAACTCTTCATAAGCATCCCCTAATTTTTGATCATTATGACCAAATTGAATAATTAGGTAATCACCCGTTTTTATTGTTTCTTTAACTAAGTTCCAAAGACCATCTTCGTAATAAAAACTACGAGAACTTCTGCCACCACGGGCCCAATTTCTAACGGTTGCTTTGTCACTCACGAACATAGGAACCTGTTCACCCCAGCCGGCTTGCGGTTTACGCGATTGGTCGTACTCAGTCATAGTCGAGTCACCAATCATATGAATGGTGATATCAGCAATAGGATCAACTGGATCCTCGGGGTCAACAGGCGGCTCAGGTTCAACAGGTGGCTCAGGATCCACAGGGTCAGTAACCACAGGGTCAGTAACTACAGGGTCAGTAACTATTGGATCTACAATAGTGGAGTCATCTGATGAACCTCCGCATGCACTTAAATAGAAGCATACTAAAAGTATGGATAATTGTTTGAGAAAAATTTTCATGTTTCTAATACCTTATTATTATCAGCGCACTGTTAACTCAAATGGCTATCAAGCATATTTAGTGAGCAATATTTTCAGTTTCTTGTTCTTATCTTTCTGAGTAGGGGCAAACTGAAAGTTTTGTTAAAATCAAACCTATCAGCCTCAACTGAAAACCATCGATGATACAGGGGAGACAATTAGAGAAGGCACAACCTCGTTAAATGAGGTTGTGCTTTTATAAAGTTAGAATGTACCTCTTAAACCCACTAAGAACTGGCGACCTGATGACAGGTTTTCGTAAGGGCGTGGCGTGTAAATATCATTCCACATATCTTGTTTTTCATCTGTTAAATTAACGGCTTCAAATGAAACACTCATTTTATCTGTTAACTTGTAGCGGGCAGAGAAATTAAGCTTCGCCTTTGCATCATAACCACGCACAAAGGTTGATTCATCTTTATATTCGTCTAAATATTGTTTGTTATAGCCACTTCGGTAGTTATAAGAAAAACGAGCCGACCAATCGTCTACTTGATAGTACAAGGTGATGTTGTATGTATTCTTTGATGTTTCTTCTTCTACTAAGTTAAGTTGCGTGCCATAAAATGGGTCTTCTATATCACGTGTATAATCAATATAGGTGTAGTTAGTTTGTAAACCTAAGGCATTAAATGGTTCAGGCAAGAAGGTAAAAGGCTGTTGATAAATAAATTCTGCGCCCCACATGCCTTCAGCATCGGTATTGACAAGTTGCGATACTTGCCAAGTCACAGTGCTAGGATCTGTGTCGCCAAGGTCGATACCAAGTCTATCAAGATCGGCTTGTGATAAAACTTGCTCAGAACTTGCTTTTGTTAAACCCGAAATATTTTTATAAAACAGTGATGTTGCAAGCAGCGATTCTTCAGCAAAGTACCACTCTAAACCAACATCATATTGTTTTGCTTTATAAGGCTTGAGTGACGGGCCTGCACCCATCTTAATTGTCGCTGACGGATCATCAATACTCGGCGTATTAATACTGATTGAAGAACGCAAATCAGATAGTTTTGGGCGAGTAATTGCGTGTGAATAACTAAAGCGACCGACTAAGTCCTCAGTGATATCGTAAGCAAGGTTTAATGATGGCAGCCATTCATCTCCTTCACTCACAGACTCACGCCAACCATAACCTGCAGCATAGTTTGCACCGTCGCCACGTCCCGCAGTGAAACCATCTTTGTAAATATGATCTAAATTTACGATACGACTGGTGTTTTTGTTATCAACATAACGCACACCAACATTACCACGTAGCTCTTTATCAAATATGTAGTTTCTGAAATCTAACTGGACAAATGCTGTAGCAACTTCTTCTTTAATATAATAAGTGCGTCTAAAATCTTCTTTGGCTTGAAAAAAGTTTGCCCCAGCAAAGGCGTTGTACATGGCATTATAATCAGGTGCTAACCAAGTACTACTGTTAAGCGTTGATGAACCAGGAATTGAAGCGTTGTTACCAAAACTTACACCTTGTTTATCTAAAGTGGTATTGAACAAGCTGCCATCAATTTGGGCTGCATCTAGCGATATAACACGCTCTTCTGCTATTGCGCCTGATGTTTTGTTTGTTTCTTTATTGATGTCTTTCCAGTTATTTAAATTATAGTGTTGTTCTGTTTCAAAACTACGCTGACCCACACCAAACTTAACCGTATATTCATCGTTAATCTCGTATGTAAAATCAACTCTAATAGTTTTGTTTTCACTTTCAATTGTTTGCGAGCGATTACGTACTAAACCAGCGGTGTAATTACTTGGATCTGTCATCACCGACGCTATTTCATCTTTACTATAATTCCCGCCAGATGGCTGACCTGCGGCAAATGCAAATGATGGCATATTAGTGTTTAACTCACCGCTACCAATCGCTTGTCCGCCCGGGTTATTAATTAATGATAATGGGTCTATATTACTATCAAAACTATAGGCCACGGTAGATTGATTACTATCTAGGGCAAAGGTGGTCATATTCGGAATGTCTAAATCTGATTTACCCTGGCCTATTAGGAAGTTCATTTTAAAACGATCGTTAATAAACCAATTTCCAGTAAAGCTAACTTGATCAAAAGTTGATTCAGATGAATCCCGTCGTGTCTCTGAGCGAATAATGGAATTTGAATACGCACCTGCGACTATGGTGTTGTTGGCATCGACATAAATGTTTTCAGGGACGATATCTTTTTGATCTCGTAATAATACTTCGTAGTGATATTCTTCAGAATCATTATCCAAGCTTGCATGCAGCACATCTAAGTTGAATGAAAGGTCATCGGTAGGCGCATACTGAAAAGCAATTGTTGCACCAAGACGTTTTTGCTGTTTTGAATACAATGAATAGCGAGGAATTCGCGGTAAATATAGCCCATCTAAATTTTCATTGGTGTAATTCCCGTTTGGCATCAGTAATGTTTTAGGTGCTACGGTAAGATAATTTGAGCCACCTTGACCAACAGGTAAACCATCTTCGACAAAGCTTGGATTGTTTACAGTCCAACGTCCAGTTGAAGAGCCTTCACTTTGTACTGTGCCATCTGAGTATGCAATAGAGGCAAGTACACCAAACTTATTATCCCAGTTATTACTGAGCATAAAAGAAGCACGAGGCGATACATCCTCATCAACATCACTATAACGAGCATTGACATTGTAAGCGCCTTTAAAGCCATCATATTGAAATGGACGCGCCGTTTGTAAGTTTACATTCCCTGATATGCCACCGTCTTCAAGTTCAGCAGAAACGGTTTTATTAATATCTATTTGGGTAAACAGTTCAGATGCGAATACGTTAAAATCAAAAGCACGAGAGGTATTAGAACCACCAGCCGCATCAGTAGCAGCACCAGCAGATGCCGACTCCATGCCATTAATTGTGGTTTTAACGTAACGAGAACCTAGACCACGAATGGTAATTTGACGACCTTCACCCGCATCCTCTTCAATAGAGATACCAGGTACACGCGAAAGTGAGTCAGCAACATTTAAGTCAGGAAATTTACCAATATCTTCAGCAATGATAGTCTCACGTGTACCAACGGCTTCACGCTTAGACATTAAAGCGGCATTGATACTACCGCGAAAACCTTTTACTTCGATCACTTCAAGTTGATCATCAGCAACAGCTTCATCTTGAGGGGCTGCATATGCTAAGCCACTGGTCAATGCGCCACTGAGTATTAAATTGGTCATTAACTTACTAAGTTTAAAATTGTGTGTGCTGGTTGTCATAGTGGTTCCACGTTCTACTTATTGTTATTAAGTTAACATGACTTAAAAGAGAGTGTTTGTCATGTCCTTGTTCTGATTCTTATTGCACCTAACCTCATAATCCATAATGGGAAAAACAACGAGAAAGCAAGTAGCAAAGTGTTTTATGAAATGGCTTGCTACCGGTGGCACAAAATGAAAAATATAGCGTTATTGATGCGAAGTCAAATGAAAAACATAACATTATTCATCATTAATTTACATTTAGAACAGCGTACGAATACCATTCAAGTGCAACATTATCTATAAGTACTATGATTTAACTGATTATTTGCCACCGGTGGCATTGCATTTTAATTATAAATAATGGATGCGCTACTTTAGTCGTATAAAAACAATATAAGAATATTTTTGTTAGTATGTGAGTAATTTTTGATTATCAATTAACAAAGGCAATTAACATTGAGTTGTTGGTATTGTGCGTAAAAAAACAGCTTAATTAAAATGTTAATTAAGCTGTTTACCTTAGGGGAGTTTAAAATTTAAATACTGTTTTACAAGTTGTAGCGTATTCCTAAAAAGAACTGTCGGCCGGTATGATTATATTCACGTGGTAAATCTAAACTGCCATCACCTGTTGTATATAGGCGTTCATACTCGTCGGTAAGGTTAATAGCTTCAAATGTTACAGTGACATTTTCATTAATATTATAAAAAGCAGATAGGTCAAAATGTGTTGGACCAGATGTCGCTTCTTCGGCATTACCATTGTTACCCGTGTAATCTGTGATGTAATTGTCGCGTTTATTTACTGAGGCACGAGCGCCATAGTTTTCTTCTTCATAATACAGGGTAAAGTTATAAGAATTTTTAGAAAGGCCGGTAATTTCACCTGCAGAGACATACGTATAGTTAGACACTAACCCCATATTTTTTAACAACCCAGGTAGGAATGAAAAAGGTTGCTGATAAATAAGTTCAAGCCCTTTGATCACAGTACCTTGTCCATTTACAGGGACGAAATGTGTGTAAGGGGTAGTTCTAGGATCGAGCGCACTTGATGGATCATATTGCGGATCATTATCAATAAAGGGTAAATAAGCAGGATCGACGAGTTTTTCTTCACTATCACTTTTTATAAAAGAGCCAATATCTTTGTAAAACGCTGTTGCTGCTAATAGCGACTCTTCTGCAAAGTACCATTCAACACCAACGTCTGTATTGGTAGAGGTGAAAGGGTCTAAGAATGGGTTACCCGCACTAACAGTGCCGTTTAAATAAGAAAACGATGGATTACCAGGATTGAGTGAACTCAAACTCGGGCGGGTCATGGTTTTAGATAAACCCAGCCTTACAATCACATCATCGGTTGCATCAAGGGCTAAATTTAGCACCGGTAAAACATTGTCATAGCTATTGTCGATTGATACCGCATCAGTTTGAATAAAACCTGTTGATGTGGTTTCAGTTTTTACATAGCGAACACCTGCATTGGTGCGTAGTAGCATATCGGAAATTTCATATTCAAAATTAGTTTCCACATAGGCAGCCATTGTTTCTTCTTCAACTTTCCAGCTTTGTGCACTGCGTGGCACCCACTCTTTAACTAAAAGCTGTGAATTTATTGCATCAAAATCAGCCACTATAAAGGGTGATAACGTGCCGTCATAACCGGTGCCAAAATCATCGTAGGGCATTAACTGAGAAAATCCAGCTGCAGAATCTTGATCAGGAAAACCGTTTATTTGTGATTCATCGTAACTAACCGTTCTGTCGTTATAGGCTATACCGCCTTTGATATTCATCATATCCATCTCGTATGATAAATCAATTTTAGCGGTGTCATTTTCGCGCAGTACATCTGTTGCACGTAAGCGCCCATCGGCTAAATCAAAAGAGTTGGCATCTAGAGTATCGTAATCGTAATTCATCACAGCGGTATTATTGCTGGTGCCAAAATCCATCGATACTCTATGAGGTGCGTTATTAGTCATGTTATAACGATACTGCTCAGAGCGAGCATCCGATTCAGCAGTGCCCACCATAGCGTCTAATCGAAGGTAATCAGATAAATGATATTTAGCTGAGAATACGTATTGTTGAAATTTTGTTTTTGAAATCTGCTGACGGCTTTCTACTCGAGATTTAACCCCGTTAAATGTCGCTGCTTGGATCTGTTTTCCATTTTCAGCCACGGTAATCGATTCAGGGGTAATTTCGCTGAATGTGTTTCTAAACATCTCGAAAAAGTTGTACATAGTACGATCATTATCGAGGGTTGAATGTAATGTATCTAGCGTAAGGACCAGATCATCGTTAGGAGCATATTGTAATGAACCGGTAAAGCCTAAACGGTCTTGTTCATTACCAAAAAAATCAGGGCGAGGCAGACGTGGCGTATATAAGCAGTTCACAGCATCGACTGTTTGACCTTCGAACTCACACTCCCCAGTATTGGGTGTGCCAATAACTTCTGTACTAGAGGTGTCAGCATAAATACCGCCACCATCGAGTACGGGGGTGGTCCAGCGCACAGTCCCAAAGCCTTCTTGGCGCACGGTGCGTTCAGATTTTGCGACAGAGAATAAAGCCCCGATTGTATCATCAGCAAATGTGTTGCTGATCATAAATACCATCCGTGGGTCGACTTCTTCAGTGAGGTCGTTATAACCGGCTTGCGCAGACGCAGCAACATGAAAGCCTGTTGTGTCAAAAGGACGTGCAGAATACATATCAACAGTACCCGCTATACCTCCTTCTTCAGTTGCAGCTGTGGGCGTTTTTTGGATATCAACACGATTAAATAGTTCGGATGCAAATATATTAAAATCAAATGCACGGCCACCATTTACGCCGCCACCAGAGTCAGTGCCATCGGTACTTGCAGGTACTTCCATACCGTTTAAAGTAGTACGTGTAAATGCAGGACCTAAACCACGTAAGGTAATTTGCCTACCTTCACCACCTTCACGGGAAATTGCCACACCAGGAATACGTTGTAATGATTCGGCGATATTCAGATCAGGAAATTTACCAATATCTTCAGCAGCGATAGATTCTGTGGTATTTACTTCAAAACGTTTAGTTGCTAACGATTTATTTAATGATGATCTAAATCCTGTTACTTGAATTAACTCTATGTCATTTTGGGCTTTAGTTTCTGTTTGTGGTTGTTCATCGGCTGCGATTGCATACGATGTTGTGCCCAGTAATAAGGCACTAACAATGCAGTTAAGTGGCTTGAGAACGAACTTATTTGCAGTCTTCATTGTGTGTTCCTTTTTTATGCTGTTGATTTGAGTTTTTATTTTTATTACTTTATTTAGCCAGTAAAATATAAGTCTATGATTTAAGTTCATAAAAATATAATTTGAAACGGTAGCAATATCAGGGAAATATATTTGCTACCGGTGGCACCCAAGTCAAGCTATATCTAAAAAAGCATATTGTCAAACCTAAGAAATTACATTTTTTATGTTTTATTTACATTTATTTGGCAGTAAATGCACATTAAGTCTTGGTTTAATTTTATTCAGCACCATGATTTAACTTGTTATTTGCCACCGGTGGCAGTTGGTGGTATGTTTATAACGACAACCACAATTAAGTAAAATTATTTTTTCACTCAATTACAAAAGATAATTTTATAAAGAGCTAAACTGATTTTTTAAAAACAATAAAGAGCGAGTAGAATGGGAAAATTAATAGCAGCAATATTTATCATGGTGAGTTTTTCAAGTATGTCAGCAACTACTAAAGTTCAGCTTTTTATGGCAGGGGATTCAACCATGTCAATTAAAGAAGTGAAGGATTACCCTGAAACAGGTTGGGGAATGCCCTTTAGTATCTTTTTTAATGACAGCATCGACGTTAAAAATCGTGCTAAAAATGGTCGTAGTACACGTACCTTTATCAGTGAAGGCTTGTGGGCGGGCATTATAAATGAACTTAATAAAGATGATTTTGTGATCATTCAATTTGGTCATAACGATCAGTCAAAACAGAAAGTAGACCGCTACACTACACCAGAGCAATATAAGCAAAACCTAGTTAATTTTATTGCTGAAGTAAGAGCAAAGCAGGCACAGCCATTACTGATGACCCCGGTAACGCGTCGTTATTTTGATGAAAAAGGTCAGATCAAGGACACCCATCCTATTTACGCTGATATAGTAAGAGATGTAGCTAAACAGACAGGGGTCGATTTTATTGACATGGAACGAGTGACCCAACAGTATTTCCAAAAGCTTGGTGGGATCAACTCACGCTTACGTTTTATGCATATAGCACCTAACTTACATCCAAATTACCCTATGGGCGTAGAAGACAATACCCATTTCAATGAACTTGGTGCTCGAGAAGTTGCTCAATTAGTATTAACTGAAATGAAAAAAATAAATCACCCACTCGTTAAACAATTACGCATACCTGATCCAAAACATTTAAAATAAAAGTAATTATCTATAAATGTTTCGGTTAAGCATGATG
This sequence comes from Pseudoalteromonas sp. SG41-1, assembly GCF_014164575.1. NCBI lineage: Bacteria > Pseudomonadati > Pseudomonadota > Gammaproteobacteria > Alteromonadales > Pseudoalteromonadaceae > Pseudoalteromonas > Pseudoalteromonas sp. SG41-1. The sequence continues at coordinate 10,527 of NZ_JACJFL010000013.1, read as the reverse complement.
TAGCTAATAACGTATGTAGTTTATTTAGTGTAGTGTTATTGCATTGGATGGATGTAAATACATTCAATGCAATAACTTTTGTGCACTTAGCTTAATCGACTGGATTAATTGATTAGCTAAAATTAATGATTGAATTACCCCCCCAACAGACCCATTAATGTAATGATGGTTAAATTATTTTGATTATCTTTATCACTTAATTAAAGGCAATGAGGAGTACGCATGTCTGGGTTATCTGCAATACCGTTTTCTTTACTTGAGCTTAGCCCAATGAAAGAAGGTGCCACCGTCTCAAGTACTCTTGCAAATAGTGTCGCTTATGCACAAAAAGCTGATGAACTCGGTTTTAACCGATTTTGGATGGCTGAACATCATAATATGCCGGGAATTGTCTGCGCGGCAACCTCTGTATTAATTGGCCACATAGCAGGGCAAACTAAAACTATACGAGTGGGTGCTGGTGGCGTTATGTTACCAAATCACCCGCCACTGATTGTTGCAGAGCAATACGGCACGTTAGAGAGTTTATACCCAGGGCGTATTGATTTAGGTTTAGGTCGCGCACCAGGTAGCGATCATATAACCAGCCGTGCTCTGCGCCGGGATGAACGACGCGCTGAAAACTTTGCCGATGAAGTTACTGAACTGCAAACTTTATTAGGCCCTTACGATGGTAGTCACCCTGTTCGCGCTATTCCTGGCGAGAATACCAATGTACCTATTTGGTTACTTGGTTCCAGTTTATATAGTGCGCAACTAGCTGCTAAAAAAGGCCTCCCTTATGTGTTTGCTGGCCACTTTGCACCGCGTTTTGTTTATGATGCAATCGCTTTATACCGCCGTGAATTTCAACCTTCTGATGTGTTAGACAAACCGTATGTAATGCTTGGCTTACCGATTGTTGCAGCAGATAGCGATGAACATGCACAGTTTTTAGCAACCACGTCAAAACAGCGTATCTTAGCACTGTTACGTGGTGATCCTTTATGGCTAAAAGCTCCCGTTAAAAGCATGGCTGGATTATGGAATGAGCAAGAGCAGGCTCAAGTTGAAAACTTTTTAGGATTATCTGTGGTAGGGAGTCCTGTGACCATTGCTCATAAGCTAAATATGATAGTCAAAGAGCTTGGTGTCGATGAGTTCATTTTTACCAATGATCTTTACCAAAGTAGCGACCGTCATCACGCGTTGGAGATTTTACGGTCAATAAAAGCATAACCTCTGAAAATTAAGCTAAGGTACACTTAACTCCCGTTACAATACAGAAACTAGCTAATACACAAAGTTTACTAGTTTCTGAACTCTACTTAAAAGTGCAAAACACAGCACTAATCTTATTTAAGCTTGCGTTCTGTTTTTATAATCAATTCGATTTATATAATCAATTTTAACGTTTGATTTAAACACATTAAAATGAAGGTATAAACCAGTAAATTAATTACAAAGGAAGGCATATTTTGAAACCTCAAGACCCCAAAATCACAAATACTTTCGATAAAACAGCATTGATCGCGGAAGGTGGTGGGCAACGAGGGATCTTCACCGCAGGTGTACTCGATGCATGGCTTGAACATGAATATGACCCATTCGATTTATTTATTGGTACTTCAGCAGGTTCACAAAACCTTACTAGCTATTTAGCTCGCCAAAAAGGGTATGCCAAACGCTTAATAAGAGGGCTTTCGCGTCACAAACGATTTTTTCAATTAGGCCGTGGTTTAGTTGGTAAACATATAGTCGACTTAGACTGGTACTTTGATAAAACTACCGAAGTTAACAGAGCACTTGATTTTAAAACTGCAAAAGCAAGCTTGGGTGAACGACAGTTACTTATTACCGCCACTAATGCCCGTGATCGAAAACCTTATTTTTTATCACCAACCGGTGAAGGCCAGCAATGGCGAGATCTATTGAAAGCGTCAAGTGCACTGCCATTTTTATATAAACAAGGTGTAAAACTCACGCCATGGTTAAATGCATTAGCTGCTAATGAAATAGATAAAACCGACGTACACGCTGAGTCAGACTTTTACCTAGATGGTGGCCTTGCTGCGCCACTACCAGTGCGCGAAGCCTACAATCGTGGTGCACGTAAAATTGTGGTGATCCGCACAGTTGATCAAGACTTTCAAGCGCAATCGGCATGGGTGAACAAGTTAAAAGCGTTTGTTTGTGCATCAGGATATTGCCCAAAAACCTTAGATTACTTATTACAACACGAACAAGCGTATGAGGATGAGTTAGCATTTATTGCCAATCCTCCGAAAGATGTAGAAATAATACAAATTTTTGCAAACCAAAAGCTTTCGAGCAAATTACTTGGTAGTTCAACCAGTGATCTACGTCATGATTATAAATTAGGTTTATTGGCAGGTAATAACTATTTTACTGAGCAATACCCAGCAAACAATACCCACCCTGTTGCTGTGGCTAACTAATTGGTGTTGATGAATTTATTCCGATCAGTTGTATGTGAGTTGGATAAGTATCCGGTGTTGTTAGTTTGTAATTAATAAGCGAGTCATAAATGGCTCGCATTAACGCTCCGAGGCCTGCATTTATAATTACTGATCGCTGCGCCAATTAAAACAAATGCCAATGCAATTAAAATTGCCCATGAAAAATGTATTTGTTGAGCCATAACCAGTAACACGGTAGAAAGTAACGGTGTTAAAAAACTCAAAGAGGCAAGTAACGTTTTATTACCTCTTTTTAAAGCGATGTCCCATAAGTAAAATGCGCCACCGACAGGTCCTAACCCTAACAAAAAAATACCTACAGTCTGCGTTAATGAAAAACGCGTGACTGTTTGTTCAAAATATATATGTGCCAATAAGGCCAAAATAGCTACATAAAGAGAAAGCCAACCAATATCATCAACGTGATTATCAAAGCGAGTCATGAACAATGAATAACTCGACCATAATAGCGCACAACTCGCAGCAAATAGGTAGCCTAAAAAGTACTGGCTATTGATAGTAAAACCACTGCCATCACTAATTAAAAACACGATCCCTATAAAACTAACCAGCCCGCCTATAATCGCATTTATTTTGTTTTCAGACCGTGCGACAAAAACACCCAATAACAATGGCCATAAATATACAATCAGGCTAACTTCAATCAATGGTGCATATTTAAGTGCCATAAAATAACAAAAATGAAAACCAAATAAGCCAACTATACCAATAATTGTTTGCGCCTTACCAAGTGTCGGCAGAGCTAACAAAGGCTGCTTGGTAACAAGCCGTTTAATAAACAGCAATAAGAACGACACAAAGAAGCACATAAATAGTAATTGAAAAGCCGGTAATGCTTTAGTTAAATTACCCAACAGTGCTAATGCACCCCATAAAAAAATAGCTAATACGCCGAAAATTGTAGACATAGCAAACATTTAATTAAAAATTAATTGATAAAGGTAGTTTATCAATTTTACTATCTAACACTGTGCTTAAAAGGCGATATTGTTGACGTTAAAGCTGCTTTTTTAAGTCTCGTGGGGGATTGTTTGAAGTAGCAAGTGAAGGCGCGACTAAAAGCTGATGGGTCGTTATAACCAACCTGTTCACCAATGACTGCTATAGGTAAATCAGAGTAACAAAGTAAGGAACGCGCATGTTCCATTCTTAATTGCGTGTGATGTTTAACCGGGCTGGTGTGCATACATTGCTTAAAAACCGCTTTGAATTGAGTAACACTTAAATATGCAACCGCTGCCATATCATTCAATGTATAGTCTATCGATAAATCTTTTTTTATTAATAACAAAACGTTATTTATCCGCGGATCAATAGTCGCATTGGTAGTTTGTTGCCTGAGTAACACCAAAAATAAATTAAAACATAACGCTGCTTCATCTATGTTAGTTACACCTTGCAACTGCTTTTGGGTAAAACTTAGATAGCTCATTAATTTATCGTCAATACTGAAACAGGGGGCATTCATCGTCGTTAAGTTATTTGGGAGCTCTAATAAATCGGCCACTATAAAACGTGCATTTTCATCTGATTTAAACGCATGTAGAGTATTTTTAGGGATCACAACACATTGACCAACACCAACAGGCGCCGCGAAATTATTCATTTCAAGTTCTATATAGCCACAAAGTGGTAAAACAAGTTGGTGATAGTGGTGCTGGTGGCTGTGGATTTTTCGTGTGTAGTATCGAATCGATAAGCTATTCATCTATTAAATTTAATAATTGCTACTGACAAACAATCATGAAGGGAGTTGTAGGGTGTTGTAAATAACTTTTTGTTATTTTAATACACTCAATACTTGCTAATTTATAACAGCACGATAAAGTATTGCTAACTAAATATTCTTAAATTCAGCATATGTATTCTACTTCGTGTTGAAAAATAATAACAAGGGCAAACATGTTTGATTTAATCGTAGGCAGTATAAATAACCTGCTTTGGGGTGAAGGACAAATACTGATCTACATTTTACTGTTTACAGGTATTTGGTTTTCAGTACGCTTAAAACTGATTCAAATTTTTAAATTTAAACACATGTTCAGCCTTCTCAAAGGCAGTAGCAAATGCAATAAAAACGACATTAGTTCGTTTCAAGCACTGTGCACCGGATTAAGTGCGCGGGTTGGAACTGGTAATTTAGCAGGTGTTGCTGTTGCGATATCATTAGGAGGCAGTGGCGCCATATTTTGGATGTGGGTGATTGCCATACTGGGCATGGCGACTGGTTTTGCAGAAAGCGTACTTGGCCAAGTGTATAAAGTACGCGATAGCCAAGGCGAATTTAGAGGTGGCCCCGCTTATTATATTCAACAAGGAATAGGCAGCCGTAGTCTCGCTATCGCGTTTGCGTTGTGTTTGTTCTTAGGTTATGGCTTTACTTTTAGCGCGATGCAAACCAACACCATTACTGATGCGCTTAATTTCGCTTTTGAAATTCCAACCTTATATTCAGGCATAGTCATAACTCTGCTTGCAGGCTCTATTATACTCGGTGGCTTTAAAGCTATTGCCCGCTTTGCTGAGCGAGTAGTGCCGGTGATGGGCATTGTATTTGTACTGGCAGCTGTGATTATTACCTTGATTAACTTCACCCAAGTACCTGCTATGTTGAAGGATATATTCTTATCTGCTTTTGGGCTGCAAGAAGCCGGTGCAGGCGCAATGGGCGCGGCAATCAAAAACGGTATTCAACGTGGCTTGTATTCAAACGAGGCTGGCGCAGGCAGTGTACCGCATGCATCAGCAAGTGCGTCACCCATTCCAAATCACCCAGTAACGCAAGGGTATATTCAAATGCTTGGGGTGTTTTTTGATACTATAGTATTGTGTAGTTGTACCGCTGTGATTATCTTATTGGCTGATATTGATATCAGTGGTGAGATGGCAGGCATTCGCTTAACACAAGCGGCAATGACCGCACATTTAGCACAAGGGGGCGTGTACTTTGTAGCAGCAGCCATTACTTTATTTGCCTTTACCTCGGTAGTGGCTAATTACGCTTACGCCGAAAGTAACCTACATTTATTTAAGCTCGATAATAAAGTAGGGCGCGGCATTTACACATTTTTATATCTATCAATGATGATGTGGGGGGCGTCTGCCACATTAAAAGAAGTATGGGATTTAGCCGATATTGCTCTTGGCTTGATGACAGTTGTCAATGTAATTGCCATAATACTGCTCACCCCGACTATTTTAAATGTCACAGACGATTATAATAGGCAACGAGCTGAAGGTATTGAGCCTGAATTTAATGCAAAAAATGTGCTCATTCAAGGTAAAACCGAGCAGGGTATTTGGCACTAAACATGACTATTGTCGCGAGGTTTTTTGCATAAGTATTCACCTTACTGGTTGTTGAAAATGATTAAGTATTTTTATGATTGATATATATGCAGGTAAAACTGCGGCAAAAATAATTACAGAACAAGGTTTTAAACCCGACCTTTTTAATGCCTTTTTAGGTGCATCCGGTGGCCCTAAATGGTTCGTTCTCTTTTGCCATACACCGAAATAGTCTATACTTCACCAAAAGTCAGGTAAGTAGAGAGCCACAATGAAGAAAATGGAAGAGTTTTCGAAAACTAAACCACCTGTTGTTAGTTATATAAGATGGTCAACGGGTGGTCAAAAGTTAGGTGATAGTGAAAAGCGTCAGTTAGAAAAATCGAGAGAATGGCTGAAAAAAAACGGCTATGAAATTGACGAAGAAATTGTACTTGAAGATAGTGGTCTTTCAGGTTTCCACGAAGAAAACTTTGGTGAAAATTCAGCCTTAACCAAGTTCATAGCGAAGGTAAAAGCAGGGGTATTTCCAAGGGGTACAAAGTTAATCATTGAAGACTTTTCACGCTTCAGTAGGGCAGAAGTAATGATAGCCCAAGCTAAGTTTATTGAGCTATTAGAAATAGGCATAAATATAGTTATCGTTAAAGACGAAAGAGAGTATTCAAAAGATAACTATAAGACGATGGACATTATATATTCATTGTTAAAAATGGAAGCCGCTCACGATGAGTCAAAAAGGAAAAGTGAATATCTTCACAGCGTGTGGAAAAGCAAGGTAAATCAAGTAAAAGAAACAGCCGAACAAGACAAAGAAAAATACCCTGTTTATATTACAAGTAATTGCCCCGACTGGTTAATAAAAGTTAAGTTAGATAAATACGATAAACAAAAATATTATGAAGTGATCGAAGAAAGAAAAAAGATTATTGAATATATATTTTATCTTGCTGATAAAGGTGGTGATGACGGGCTTGGTTTAGGCTCTACCACTATTGTTAGACAACTCAATAAAGAAGGAATACAACCATTCAAAGGTGAAAAACAAAATATTGCTGGTAATGGTACATTTACCGATAGTTATATATTGAGATTGTTAAATGATAAACGTGTCATAGGTTATTACCAACCACACAATAACCCTATAAATAAAAAAACAGGTAAGCGTCAACATATACCTTATGGCGACCCTATACCTAACTACTTCCCTCCTATCATAAGTGAAGAAATATTCAATCGCGTTCAACAAAAGAAAGAACAAAGAAAAGTTTATCAGTCAGGAAAGGTAAGCCAGAAGTTTACTAACCTGTTTACAAAAATAGTGAAGTGTTCTTATTGTGGCGCACCAATGACACTATTTAGAAAACGTGGTTCTAAGGCTGAAAATTTTATTTGTTATTATTTACAGTGTAGTGAAGGAACAAAGTTACAAAATAAAGAACACTGTGGTAATAAGTCAGTGAGGTATCACGATACTTTTGAAAAAACTATTATGACGATATTAAAAGAAATCAATATCGCTTCATTATTCAAAAGTAAGGATGACAAATACACACAGCAAGAATTAAGTCTAAGAAACAGGTCTTATGACATATCAGTTGAAATTGAAGAAAAAATTAAACTACTTAAAAATATTACTAAATTATTAGTTCAAGATCCTGATGATGACTATATCAAGCAAGAAAGAAATGAAATGCTTGAAGAGAAGCGACAGCTTGAATTAAAAGTCGAAGACATTAATCAACAACTGGTATCATTACGTAATAGTCATAGTTATGATAACTTTAAAGATAACTTAGATTTTGTGTTGAAGACGGTCAATCCTAATGATGAAGTTGAGACATATAATAAACGCAGAGCTATCAACACATATTTAATGGACGTTATACAATATATAGCGGTTGACGGTGTTAATAAACAATCATGGATTGTATTTGATCTTGGTTTTGTTAAAGACGAATTATCAAAAGCTTTTCAACGAGGGCAAGATTATTTAGCTAACGCAACACGAGACGAAAACGGACAAATAATAGATCACACTCATATTCCTGATGATGATGAGTTAAGGGCGTTTGGTACTAATGCGATTAGTCCACATATCAAAGTAAAACACAATCGTTATAAGGTTACTGAGCCTGATAGTCATGATAAGATTATATTGCGTGAAGCATTCGACATAGCACCACCTGAATTAATCCGTATTAATAAAAAAGTTGATAAAGCCGTTAATAGAACGTGGAAACACTTACGTAGAAAACATTATCGTGTATTAGATATGAAAGCCTATGAAGAGCTACAAGAGAGCTTAATTAACTTTGACGCTTTATCAACAATGGTTGATGATGAAGAGGTTGAAAGAATGATTAGAGAAGAGAATGAGCGATTAAATAAGTCCTAAGTCAGTTAAATCTTGATACAGTCTTTTCAAAAACATCATGTGAGCTTTACCGTTTTCAAGGTGTTTACGACAAGTAGATATTGTGTCTTGTAAGTCAACTAATTTAATAGCTTGTTTCACTTTATATGACACTAAACTATACAAGGTATTAAAGCGATTATAGTGATTATGTCGCTTTAACTTGTTATCAATAGCATCGAGTAGACAGCTTTTAAGATAATCAAATAACTTGTTATAGCTTTCTTTAATAGCACGTTTATCGACATATACAACGTCTACTTCACCTGAAAGAAACTTCATTTTCTGTGTAGATATGTATTTTGTGCCTTGCGTCTTATCACAGCCTTTAAGAAAGTTGATATAACTTTCCTTACTTTCCAATTCTAATAGTTTGTAATATTCATCGACTATATGACTACTCATGACAATTCCTTCACCAAATGATACTTTTTAACTTGCGCTAAATAGTACTGAGCCAGCTTTTTGTTAACTTTATTGTCAGTGTTTAACGCTTTCAATAACTCTTCTAATAATGCTTTACGTTGATTATAATGACCTTTCATTGTTTTGTTTTTATATAAGCAAGTCATAGCGTAATCACCATTACCTGTTATCAGTGATAATTCACCTTTAACTCTTCTAATACAGTAATCATTAATGTAGTTATAAATGAAACGTTTGCTTTTACGGGAAGAAAGATCGTCAAGATTATGATTAAACACTAACTTATTTGTTAATGTCAGTATGATAAAAAACTCATTTAACTCGCAAAATTCAATCAATAGTTGTGGTATGTCTAACTCTTCCAATGTTGTTTTCTCCCTTATATATAGTAGGTGATAACACATTTTTTATTTTTTTAAAGCATACCAACAAAATTATTTGCTATTGTTTTTCGTACCATTCAATAAACTCATCTGTGAGCTTAACGATTAAGCTATCATCATTACTAATTTTCAAACTTGAAAACAAAGGTATTAAATCTTTTCGTTGTTTGATATAAAAATTTGTCAAAAATAAGCCATATTCATAAATTTCAAAAACCGCTTGATCGTCCAACAAGTCCTTTTTTGATAAAATTAATAATTCTTCTGTATCAATTTCAATAAAACTTTTATTAGTAATAGCTATATCAATTCTATGAAAAATCATATCAGTTAATTTAGGTATATCTCTACCTTCAGTATTTTCGATAAAATTTTTTAATACTTTATTTTTTGTTCTTCTATTTTTCATTTTTTTCTCCTATTAATTGTTAAATACTTCTTCAAAAAAATCACTATCAGTTAAATCATCACCTAACTCAATTCCATCAGGTATATCAAAGTCAAGACTATCGTTTTCAATTGTTTCACTATTCTTGAATGTTAACCACGCAGAGTTTTTTATATCTCCGCTTATTTCATAGTCTTTAATTAATTCGAGTTTTTGTAAATGCGAAAGGGCATCGACAATCTTTTTCTTTGTATAGCTGTTAGTTTGTTCTCTTACGTTTATCAATGACTTAATTCTCTTAAAGCTAAATGGTTTTTTCAAATCATGAGAAAGTAAAAAACAGTAAAGACACATTGCTGTTTCATTTTTTATTTTGAAAAACTTATCAAAATTAATAAACGTTTTGTCTTGATAAACATTATTGTTTTTACTAATGAATTTTTGTTCGGCAATTGAAAACAAATTGTCATTCTCAATAAAGTTATTTTTAGCAAGTATCATTTTTATTGATTTAGAAAACTCAATTATAAAATTATTATTGTTGTCAAACTTGCCGCCTGTTATTAATGATTTTATTGTAGGGTTTTCATCGCCTATATCGTAGAATACGATTTTAAGATCCATAATTCTCATAAATGATTTATATAATGAAGCTTTGTTATTCTTATTTAAGCATTGAAATTCAAACCAGCTTAATATATCTCTTTTGCTAATCTTCATACTACATTTACTTAAATCTTCCATTTCATATAGCTTTTTTATAATTAGCGCAAAGAAAGGAAAATCAGTTCTATAATTCATTTCATAGCCAAGAAGCATATAAGGTATGTTTTTATACGTTTTTATCTTAGCTTTTACATAGTCTTCATTCTCAACAAGACCTTCGGGTTTATTATTAGTGATTAGGCGTTGCTTGACGTTTTTACCGATAGGAAAAAAAACCACACCATTTATAAATAGATTAAAAATAGGTACTGTACTTCTAAGCATTGTTCACCCCTTCATATTTAATTGTCATATTATTCATTTTAATACTCCTTTTATATCGTTATATAATTTATTTATATAATGTCAATAGTTAGGTCGAAACATTTTATAAAATATGTTTTATTTTTATCTAATTTTAGGGAACATAATTTACAATAT
>NZ_JACJFL010000139.1:0-260 GCF_014164575.1 Pseudoalteromonas sp. SG41-1 | reverse complement strand
AAAGTACGCAGTTTAATGAAATTGGGTGTTAGCGAACGACTCGCCATTGCATGTGGTATCACCAGTAAAGGTCCTTGTAGAAGCTCAAAAACAAAAGGAATTAACATTGCGATAGGCAATGACTATCTAGCGTCACAAGGTTTAGCGTCATTAAGAGATATTTGGATCAATATTCACTACGGGAGATGAACCGCCCATTGCGGACCCGCATGATGGGTGGTGTGGGGGCTGGAGGTTAGAGACCTCCGGCTACCCGATTA
>NZ_JACJFL010000138.1:0-267 GCF_014164575.1 Pseudoalteromonas sp. SG41-1 | reverse complement strand
CAGAGCGGGTCATTAGCTCAGTTGGTAGAGCAGTGGACTTTTAATCCATTGGTCGATGGTTCAAGTCCATCATGACCCACCATTCTTTATTCGTAGAATAGTAGAGTGGTTATAATCGGCGGATTTACGCAACGTGCTTAGACACATCAGAGCGGGTCATTAGCTCAGTTGGTAGAGCAGTGGACTTTTAATCCATTGGTCGATGGTTCAAGTCCATCATGACCCACCATTCTTTATTCGTAGAATAGTAGAGTGGTTATAATCGGC
>NZ_JACJFL010000137.1:0-272 GCF_014164575.1 Pseudoalteromonas sp. SG41-1 | reverse complement strand
ATTTTTTTGCACACTGTTAGTTACAAAACTGAGAATTCAGTGGCTTGGAAGGAGTTTTAGGCAAATAAAGGCAAAGCTAGGTCATCACTTTATTTAATATCGTGTTTTTTAAACAAACCAATAAAGATGCAACTGTTCAACCTGCGCCTTTGTACCATTTTACATCGTTGCTGGCGGCTTGCTGCTTTAACCGTTGTTTGCTGCCTGCAAAATTTGAGTACTGCTGCCTGAAACGTTGAATTGATTCAAGCCATTGCGCTTCTTCTATATTC
>NZ_JACJFL010000136.1:0-274 GCF_014164575.1 Pseudoalteromonas sp. SG41-1 | reverse complement strand
GAGCCGGTGATCAATACACTGCCATCTTCTACAGCATTGATCCGGCCATCAACCTCAATCGGGGTCGTTATGGTCAAGGCATTCGGTGCTGCGTTATCTAAAATCACTGAGGTGCTGGCTGCACTGGAGGTGTTACCCGCCGCATCACTTTGTGTGGCGCTGACGGTGAGCGTGCCATTATTAAAGCTGCTGACATCAAACTCGCTACCACTGATAGTCCATGCCCCAGAGCCATCGGCCGTCACGGTGCGCGATTGGTTATTCGCGCCATCGC
>NZ_JACJFL010000135.1:0-287 GCF_014164575.1 Pseudoalteromonas sp. SG41-1 | reverse complement strand
TAACAATTTACCGTGGGTGAATAATATCTATTAGATCACAGTAACTCTGTGGGTTCAAGGTTAAAAAACAATCAAGTAAAATGTGTAGAACCAGTTCCTAAAAAGAGTAATTCTACAGCCTCAACAGCTTATTCAAAGGATCTAAACCCACAAGTTGCAGACAGAAAATCCTTTGAGTTTTTTAATACTTTCAGTCTAACTCTGTATCTAAATGTAAATCAAGGGATTTATATTTGTTGTTTTTTTGTTGTTGTAAAATACAAGAAATAATCCCGCGAGTTGTTGAA
>NZ_JACJFL010000134.1:0-288 GCF_014164575.1 Pseudoalteromonas sp. SG41-1 | reverse complement strand
TTGTGTGGCGCTGACGGTGAGCGTGCCATTATTAAAGCTGCTGACATCAAACTCGCTACCACTGATAGTCCATGCCCCAGAGCCATCGGCCGTCACGGTGCGCGATTGGTTATTCGCGCCATCGCTGATGGTCACACTGACACTGGCATTGGCTTCTGCCCCGGAGCCGGTGATCAATACACTGCCATCTTCTACAGCATTGATCCGGCCATCAACCTCAATCGGGGTCGTTATGGTCAAGGCATTCGGTGCTGCGTTATCTAAAATCACTGAGGTGCTGGCTGCACT
>NZ_JACJFL010000133.1:0-290 GCF_014164575.1 Pseudoalteromonas sp. SG41-1 | reverse complement strand
ATTTTTTTGCACACTGTTAGTTACAAAACTGAGAATTCAGTGGCTTGGAAGGAGTTTTAGGCAAATAAAGGCAAAGCTAGGTCATCACTTTATTTAATATCGTGTTTTTTAAACAAACCAATAAAAATGCAACTGTTCAACCTGCGCCTTTGTACCATTTTACATCTTTGTACCATTTTACATCGTTGCTGGCGGCTTGCTGCTTTAACCGTTGTTTGCTGCCTGCAAAATTTGAGTACTGCTGCCTGAAACGTTGAATTGATTCAAGCCATTGCGCTTCTTCTATATTC
>NZ_JACJFL010000132.1:0-291 GCF_014164575.1 Pseudoalteromonas sp. SG41-1 | reverse complement strand
GCCACACAATCGGATACAGCGGGCAATACTTCAAGTGCAGCCAGCACCTCAGTGATTTTAGATAACGCAGCACCGAATGCCTTGACCATAACGACCCCGATTGAGGTTGATGGCCGGATCAATGCCGTAGAAGATGACCGTGTATTGATCACCGGCTCTGGGGCGGAAGCCAATGCCAGTGTCAGTGTGACTATCAGCGATGGTTCGAATAACCAATCGCGTACTGTGACGGCTGATGGCTCTGGGGCATGGACTATCAGTGGTCGTGAGTTTGATGTCAGCAGCTTTAAT
>NZ_JACJFL010000131.1:0-297 GCF_014164575.1 Pseudoalteromonas sp. SG41-1 | reverse complement strand
TGCTTAGCGAACTAAGCTCGGCTGTTAGAACTCAATCTGTACGAGTGCCCACACAGATGATTGCTTTATATTGTTAAAGAACGTTGCGGTTAAAGTTAAACTTTATCTCGCTAGGGCTGCGCATAGTACGCTTTCCTATTTTTTTGTCAACACTTAATTTTAAACTTTATTAAAAATCTAAACTCAAGTTTTACTCGACTAACTGATTAACTCTTGCCTCGCTAAGCGTTGCTGTCTGCCGTCTCAGTGGGGTCGCATTATAGGGCGCGGCGAATTTTACGCAAGCGTTTTTTAAAG
>NZ_JACJFL010000130.1:0-321 GCF_014164575.1 Pseudoalteromonas sp. SG41-1 | reverse complement strand
TTAAAAAAGGCCACCGAAGTGACCTTTTTCTAACAATTAACTTAAAAGTTAATTATTACTCATTGAACGTTGCTACAAAGCACCTACGCCTAAGGTAATAGCGCCACCTTCACATGACGTAAATCCCAGACATTAAAAAAGGCCACCTAAGTGACCTTTTTTCTAATAATTAACTTTAAAAGTTAATTATTACTCTACGATAGTTGCTACTACACCAGCACCTACAGTACGGCCACCTTCGCGGATTGCGAAACGTAGACCTTCATCCATTGCGATTGGAGAGATTAACTTTACAGTCATCTTAACGTTATCGCCAGGCAT